>NZ_JBHYGG010000291.1:0-88902 GCF_051859125.1 Gemmata sp. | reverse complement strand
GACGGCAAGAACGACCAGTGGACCGGGGCCTTCGAGCTCATCTTCCGCTGGTGAGCCGGGTCGGTTGAGAATCGCCGCGGCCGCCCGTTCGCAACGGGCGGCCGCGGTCGTTATGATGGGCGGTGCCCCACACCCCGAGGCGCACCGTGCCGCAGTTCACCCGCCGCGAATGGCTGTCGGCCGCACTCGCCGCCACCCTCCCCGCCCCCGGCGCGGCCGCCGTACCCGGGCGGCTCCCGCTCGGCTTCAGTCTCTACGGCATGAGGGCGCTCCCCCTGGCGGACGCGCTCGACGTGTGCAAGCGCTGCGGGTACGACGGGGTCGAACTCGCCCTCATGCCCGGCTACCACGCCGATCCGGCCAAACTGACGCCCGCGGACGTGAAGGCGCTCGCCAAGCGCCTCGCCGACGCGAACCTGTCCGTGCTCGGGTTGATGGAGAACCTCCCGGCCCTCGGCGACGCCGCGGCGCACCGTGCGAACCTCGACCGGCTCGGGGCCGCCGCCGACCTCGCGAACGCGCTCGGGCCGGACCGCCCGCCGCCGATCGAGACCGTCCTCGGCGGCAAGCCCGCCGAGTGGGACAAGGTCAAGGACCGGCTCGCCGAGCGGCTCGCGGACTGGGCCGCCGTCGGGAGGGACCGCAAGACCGTCGTCGCGGTGAAGCCGCACGTGGCCAACGCCCTGCACACCGTTGCGGACGCGGTGTGGCTCGTCAAACAGGTCGGGAGCGAGTGGCTCCGGCTGGCCTTCGATTTCAGCCACTTCGAGCTACGAGGGGTTCGCATCGAGCACGCGGTCACGGAACTGGCCCCGCACTCGGTGTTCGCGCACGTGAAGGACGCGAAGGGGACGCCGGAGAAGTTCGAGTTCCTCCTCCCCGGGGACGGCGCGACCGACTACCCGAAGCTGGCGAAACTGTTGAGTGGGGCGAAGTACACCGGGCCGGTGGTGGTTGAAGTGAGCGCACAGGTGAGTAACAAACCCGGGTACGACCCGGCGGCGGCCGCGAAGTCGTCGTTCCGCGCGGTGAGCGCGGCGTTCGGGCGCCCGCCCCGCGACTAACTGCTCCGAGGACCCGGTGGCGCATCATTTGTGTGTCCCCCCCGCGGCGTGCTACAATCCGAACGGCCAGCCACGCCTGGGGTTCCCGCGATGCCTACGCCCGCCCCGCCCGATGTGCCGACGATCCTGGTTGTGGACGACTCACAACTGGAGCAGCGCATCGTTGCCAAGCTCCTGGAACCGCTCGGGTGGCGGACCACGTTCGCGCACAACGGGGTCGAGGCACTGGCCGCGATCGCGCGTCAGGCCCCGTCCGTCGTGGTCACCGACGTTCAGATGCCCCACATGGACGGGCTCACCCTGGTCGAGAGGGTCCGCGACAAGTTCCCGCACGTGCCGGTCGTGCTGATGGCGGGCCACGGGAGCGAGCGGATCGCGGTCGAGGCGCTCAAGGCCGGTGCGGCCGACTACGTCCCCAAGCAGTCGCTGACCCACGACCTGGTCCCCGCGCTGGACCGCGTGCTCTCGATCCGCCAGGCCGACGCCCGCCGGTCCCGGTTGCTCGCCGGCCTGACCCGCCGCAGCTCGCAGTTCGCCCTCGAGAACGACCCGTGCCTGGTGCCGCCGCTCGTCTCCATGCTCCGGGACGACATGGTGGCGATCGGGCTGTGCGACGCCCCGGACGCGACCCGGGCCGGCGTGGCGCTGGAGGAGGCGCTGCTGAACGCGATGTGCCACGGGAACCTGGAGGTCAGCTCGGCCCTGCGGGAGAACGGCGACGAGGCGTTCCACACGCTGGCCGCCGAGCGCCGCGGGCAGGCCCCGTACCGCGACCGGCGGGTGCGGGTGAACGCCCGACTGGTCCCGGGGCGGGCCACGTTCGTCATCTCCGACCAGGGGCCGGGGTTCGACGTGACGAAGCTCCCCGACCCCGACCACCCCGACTACGTCCCCGGGCCGAGCGGCCGCGGCGTCCTGCTGATGCGGGCGTTCATGACCGAGGTGCGGTACAACTCGACCGGCAACGAGGTCACCCTCGTCAAGGCCCGCGACGGCGCGCCGCCCGAGTGATACCGAATCGCGGTGATCCGTATCCGCTCTGTAGCCGGCCTCGGTGAGGCCGGGCGTGTACGAGTCCTAGAGGCCCGGCCTCACCGAGGCCGGCTACAGTTGGTAATCAACTAGACTTGGTGTGACGGGTCGTCACGAGACGATCTGCTTGCGGCGCTTGATGTAGTCCCAGATCACGTACCGGTCGAGGTCGCGGCCGGCGGTGAAGACCACGCGGCCCTTCGTGCTCTCGGCGATCCGGTACGCGAACCGCACGTCCTCCTCGGACTGGTTCCAGTTGCTCAGCAGGAAGATGTTGATGGTGATCCCCTCGCGGGCGCACAGCAGCGCCTCGCGCATCGTCGCCTCCTCGGTCCGCGGGTCGGGCGGGTAGAGCATGAACAGCGTGCTCCCCTCGAAGTGCGCGGTCGGCAGCCCGTCGGTGATGAGCACCACCTGGCGGTTCGGCGTGTCCTGCGCGGCGAGGTAGCGGCGGGCCGTCTGGAGCGCGTGCTGGATGTTCGTGAAGTGCGACGGGATCCGCACCTCGCTCACGTCCGGGTTGCTCATGTCGGCCTTGAGCCGCACCACCGGGCTGAAGATCGTCACCGGCTTGGGCATCAGGCCCGCGACCTCCGAGACGTGCCGCGGCTTGGCGAACGTGTACATCTCGACGAACTGGAGGAAGTCGCCGGGGTACTCGCTGCGGATCAGCCCCTCGAGGGCGAGGCCCATGCGCTTCACGTTCACGTACTGCGAGTCGTACCGCATCGACCCGCTCATGTCGAGCAGCACGCACGTCGCGGCCTTCGGGTTCACGCGGGTGCGGTGGATGACGATGTCGTCGGGGGTCATGCGCACGGGGAGCCCCGGGCCGCTCCGCAGGAGCGCGTTCGTCATGCTCGCGGGGATGTCCATCTGCGCGACCGAGTCGCCGAACTCGTAGGGCTTGGTCTTCGGCGACTCGACGGCCCCCTCCCCGGCGACCGCGTCCGGGTGCCGGCCGGTGCGGGACGCCTGGAGGTCGCCGAAGATCTTCGTGAGCACCTTCGACTGGAACAGCCGCAGCGCCTTCGGCGTGAGCCGGTACTTGCCCTTGCCGTCGCCCTCGAGCCCCTGCTTCTCGGCCTGCTCCTTGATGTAGTCCTCGATCTGCTGCTGGAGCGCCGACAGCTTTTCCATGTCGCCGGGCTCGGCGAACTTCTCCAGGTCCTCCATGTCGATGATCGCGAGCTGGGCCGTCTTCTTGGCGTCCTCGAGCTGCTTGAGGAGCTTGTCGATCGTCTCCAGCTCCTCCTTCACCTCGAGCGCCTTCGGCACGTCCATCTTCTCGCGGCCGGTGAACTCGTACTTCGAGGCGAGTTCGTCGACCTGGTACTTCTCGCCGAGCAGGCCGACGACGATGACGAGTTCGCGCGCGAACCGGCTCGTGTCGTCGTTGGCCTGGAAGTACAGCGCCTCGAGGTCGGCGAGTTGCTCCTGCTTGACGGCCCTCTGGTACGCCTTGTCGAGCTTGGCCGGCGGCGAAACTTTCTGGGCCGCGTCGCGGAACTCGTTCGCGGCGAGCTTCTTGACGTGCTTGGTTTCGTAGGTCTCGAGGATCTTCCGCTTGCGCTCGAGGAGCATCTGCCTGATCGCGTTGAGGCTCGGCCCGAGGCCGGCGATCTGCGAGGCGTCGAGGCGGATGGCGTTGGCGAGTTGCTCCTCGGTGAACTCGTCGCCGTCGCCGAACTGGAGCACGTGCTCCATGAGCGGCGAGACCATGTCCGGCGGCGGGGCCGTCGGGCTCGGGAAGTTCACCGGGTCGTACCGCTGGTACGTGTGAACGATCCCGCCGGGCGTCCGCTGTTCTTGCTCGGTGCTCATCGCATCTCCCGGTCGGTGTCGGCAACGCATTGTACCCGTCTCGCTGGGAGTCCGGGTGAGCCGGTGCCTCGCGGGTCCGTCTACGTCTCGTAGGTGATGTGGCCGTGGTGGGTGCCGCGGCTGATCTGGTCGGTCGCGTAGAGGCCCGCGAGTACGAACTCGGCGCAGCTCGCGCGCACCGCGTCGGTCGCGCCGGCGTTCACCTCGAACGCCTTCTCCCACGCCTTGGGGACGCGCTTGAGGCGCTTGGCGTACTCGGCACTCGGGAGCATGTCGCCCACCTCGATCTTCACCCCCTTGCCGAACGCCGTCGCGATCTCGTCCAGCCCGTGCTTGTCCACGTACTCGTCGAACACCACGCGGATCGCGTCGGCGACGATCGACTCCAGCACCTGCCGTTCGGACATCTGGTGCGAGCCCATCAGGTCGAGTTCCAGCTTGCCGAGCGCCGACGTGGGGAGGTGCCCGAGGTCGCTGATCCGCGGCACGGCCGGGGCCTCGCCGAGCCGCACCCCGCGGTGCCGGGCACTCGCCACCATCGTCCGGTAGTTCGCGATGCTGAACCGGGCGCTCACCCCGCTCGCGTGGTCCACGTACTTGCTCTTCCGGGCGCTGACGCTGATCTGCTCCACGATCTCCTTCATGAAGTACGGCACCACCACCGGGAACTCGCCGCCCGCGTCGAGGCCCGCCTCCTGTTCCATGATCTCGATGCCGAGCGCCCGCTCCTTCGGGTAGTGCGTCTGGATCAGCGACCCGATGCGGTCCTTGAGCTGCGGGATCACCTTCCCCGAGCGGTTGAAGGTCGTCGGGTTCGCGGAGAACAGCACGAGCACGTCGAGGTCGAACTGGATCGGGTAGCCGCGGATCTGCACGTCGCGCTCTTCGAGGATGTTGAACAGCCCGACCTGAATGAGTTCGTCGAGTTCGGGCACCTCGTTCATGGCGAAGATGCCGCGGTGCATCCGCGGGATCAGGCCGAAGTGGAGCGCGTCCTCGGCGGCCATGCTGGTGCCCATCGCGAGCTTGGCCGGGTCGATCTCGCCGATCACGTCGGCGAACTTGGTCCCCGGGGCGAGCCGCTCGGCGTACCGCTCCTTGCGGTGCCACCACGCGACCGGCACCTGCTCGGGCGGGGTGTTCCGGAGCAGTTCCTTCCCGGCCCGGGTGATCGGCAGGGTGGGGTCCTCGTGCACGGGCGAGCCCGGGATGTCCAGGTACGGGACGTACTCGTCGAGGAAGTTCACGAGCGCCCGCATGAGGCGGCTCTTGGCCTGCCCCTTCTCGCCGAGGAACAGCATGTCGTGGCCCGCGAGCACGGCGATGCTGATCTCGGGGGCCACGGTGTTCTCGTACCCGACGATGCCCGGGAACAGCGGCCGGTTCTCCTTGAGTGCGGCCAGGAAGTTGTCGCGGAGTTCGTGCTTGACGGTCTTGGACTGCCAGCCGCTGTCGCGGAGTTGTTGCAGGGTGGTCGGCCGGGGTGCGGTCATGGATTGTCCTTCGGGCCGGAATGGGTGCCCAAGCATTCTAGACCGCGCCCGCGGCCGAGTGTCACACCCGGGACCGCAATTGGCCGCCGAATCGGCGGATTCCGCCTTGTGCCCGCCGGCGGGGGTTGGTATTCGGCCCGCCAATCGGGAACAGATGCAAACAGGGGGGACGGCCATGCCTCGGGGGAGCTGGCTCGCATTGGTGTTGTGTGTCGCAGTCGTCACGCCGGCCGCGGCCCAGGGGCCGCCGCGGTCCCTTCCGCCGGCCGCGCCCCCGGCGGCGCCGCGGGCGCTGCCGGTTGCTCCCCCCGCCTCGCCGCCGGCCGCCGCGGGCGAGGCCCCCCTGCGGGACGTGACCCCGCCGGAGTTCGCCGACCTGATCCCGCCGCCGGACCCGCACGCCCACGGCCACACGCCCGGGTGCCTGACCCCGAGCGCGCCGCAGCACGCCGGGTTCTACGGCACGGCCGAGTACCTGCTGTTCCGCGTCCACAATGGGTCGCTCGACTACGCCCAACTGAACCCGACCTCGGGCCTCGCGATCGCCGGGCCGGTCCAGAACGCGACGTTCGACCTGGGCAGCGGGGTCCGCACCGAGCTGGGCTACCACTTCGAGAAGGGCTGGGACCTCGGGTTCGGGTACACGTACTTCAACACCCAGGGGAACCAGTCGGTGACGGCCGGGGCCGGCCAGGTGATCCTCCCGACCCTCACCCGCCCGGGGCTGACCGACACGGCCCTCACCGCGACCGCGAACACGTCGCTGAACTACAACGTCTACGACATGATCGTCGGCAAGCGGCTGGTGCTCGACGAGCACTTCACGTTCCGGGCCATCGGCGGCCTCCGGTTCGCGGAGATCAACCAGCGGTTCAACACGCTGTACAACGGGCTCGACGCGGTGAACGCGACAGTCACCTCCAGCTCGCGGTTCAGCGGGTTCGGGCCGATCATCGGCGGCGAGGCCGTGCTGAACGTGTGCGGCGGGTTCCACGGGTACGCCCGGACCACCGGCGGGCTCCTCACGGGCCGGTCGCGGAACGCCGTGCTCGAGACGAACGACGGCGGCGCGACGACCTACGTGAACACGCAGTACAACGTGCGGAAGGTGGTGCCGCTCGCGAGCATCGCGGTCGGCGGCGGGTGGCAGTACCGGACCGTCTCGATCCGGGCCGGGTACGAGGTCACCCAGTGGTTCGGACTGACCGAGCCGGTGCGGTACACGGACGACGTCGGGAGCCAGCTCGACACCCGCCCGTCGAACCTGTCCCTGGAAGGGTTCTTCGTGCAGTTCGGGCTCACGTTCTGATCCCGAGTCGGGTCGAGGGCGTTCCGTGGCCGGCCCCACCGGGGCCGGCTCCGGAACGGTCGGACGCCCGCGGCCCGAAAGTCGCCCCCGACCGTCTCCCACCCCGGACCGGTTTCGGGTACAATCACCGGACCGCCCGGAAGTGTATCGGCGTCCGACCCCCGCGCACGCGGCCGCGTCGGTTCGATGCCGGGCAGTGGAGCCCGCGCCACATGGCAGAGTTGGAAGCACTGGCCGAGATCAAGGCCGCCACCGGGGGCACGTCCGTTGCCCCCGGCCAGTACACCTGGCGGTACCCCCTCCCCGAGAACAAGGTCATCCGCCTCGGGAGCGACCCCGGCAAGGCCGACTGGGTCGTCCCCGAGGACAAGATGATCTCGCGGCTCCACGCCACCCTGGAGTGGAACGGGACCACGCTCACGGTGATGCGGCGGGCGGTCACCCCGGACTTCCCGAAGCCGCCCCAGAACCACATCTGGTTCCGGAACAACGCGGTCGAGAAGTGCGAGGTCCGGCCCGGCGAGTGGTTCGTCATCGGGCAGACCCGGTTCGCCCTCCGCGGGGACCAGGACGCCGCCCCGCCCGCGCCCGTCGACGCCACCATCGTCCAGCAGAAGGTCGAGTACACCCGGGCCGAACTCGAGAACCTGACGTTCTCCGACCCGGTCACGATCCTCAAGGCGATGGAGCAGATCCCGAACGTCCTGAAGATGGCGGTGAACGAGCCGAGCCTGTTCCGGCAGATGCTCAAGGTGGCCCTCACCGGGCTCCCCAAGGCCGACGCGGCCGCGGTCGTCCGCATCCCGCCCGACAGCGGCCCGAACGACCTCCGGGTCGCGGTGGTCGAGCAGAACGTCCGCGGGTCGCAGGCCGCGATGGCCGCCGAGTTCGTCCCGTCCCGCAAGCTCGTGCGGCAGGCGTTCCGCGAGCGGAAGAGCTGCCTGCACATCTGGTCCACGAACCCCGAGGACATCGACCCGGCGGCCGGCACCGACCACACGCTCACCCTCGGCGCGATGTTCCAGAGCGGCGCGACCCCGTGGGCCGTCTGCACCCCGTTCCAGGACGGGTCGCCGTTCGCGCTCTACATCAGCGGCCGCGCGCGGCCCGACGGCGGCGGCCCCGCCAAGGTCGAGTCGAAGTCGCTGACCGACTACCAGAAGTTCGGCGAGATCCTCGTCGGCCTCATCGAGACCACCCGGCGGACCCTCAAGGTGATCCGGCAGAACCAGCTCCTCCAGGGGGCGTGGCCGACGTCGCTGCGGAAGTACCTCGACGACCCGGACAAGATGGAGGGGATGCTCAAGCCCCGGGAGACGAACGTCACCGTGCTGTTCTGCGACCTGCGGAACTACTCGGGGTACGCCGAGGAGCACGGGTCCGACCTCATGGCCGCCCAGCGGGACATCCAGTTCGCGCTCGACACCATGAGCGGCGGCGTCACCCAGAAGGGCGGCATCGTCGCCGGGTTCCGCGGCGACGCGGTCCTCGGGTTCTGGGGCTGGCCCGACGGGGCCGACGCGCAGATCGAGGCCGCGATGGCGGCCGCCCTGCTCATCCGCGAGCGGCTCACCGGCTCGATGTTCCAGAAGCGGTGCGGCCTGGGCGTGACCCACGGCCGCGCGATCGCCGGCCGCCTCGGGGCGCACGACCTCGGCGTCGTCGACCTGTACGGCCCGGTCGTCAACCTCGCGTTCCGCCTCGAGGAGATGACCAAGGCGTTCGGCGTCGGCATCGTCCTCAACGACACCGTCGCCAACAAGATCCTGGAGCGGGACCCCAACGGCCAGCTGTGCCGCCTCCGCCTGCTGGGCCTCGTCCGCCCCCGGGGCATGAAGGTGCCGCTGCGGGCCTTCGAGCTGTCGCCCACGAGCGGGAACACCTGGCTCACGGGCGAGTGGTACCAGTCGCAACTCGCGCAGTGGAACGAGGCGGTCGAGTGGTTCATCGCCGGCGAGTGGGGCTCGGCCCGCGAGCGGCTCGGCGACCTGTTCGAGAGCGACCCGGTCGCCCAGTGCCTCATCCGCCACATGGACAAGACCCGGGGCAAGCCGCCGCCCGACTGGGACGGCGCGTTCCTCCCCACGCCCCCGTCGACCTGACCCACCGAGCCCACCCGTTGCAACGGGTGGGCTCGGTCGTACTCCTACTGTGTCGCCCACCAACTCCACGACGGACCAGGCATGAACGCGGTCAAAGGGTTCTTCCTCGACGAGTGGTACTTCGCGCTGCCGCTCGTCGTGCTGTCGCTCGTCTCGGCCGCACTCGTCATCTGGCGGATCCTCCTTAACAAGTCTTCCAGCACCGACATGGACGACTTCCTGCCCGTGTTCCAGCAGACGCTGCGGAAGCACGGCGTGAAGGGGGCCGTGGCGCTGTGCAAGGAGGAGAAGGGGCTGATCCCGAACCGGCTGTTCATCGCCGGGCTGGAGGCCGCCGACCAGGGGGCCGCGGCGATGCGGCGGAGCATGGCCAACGAGACCGAACTCGAGATCGTGCCGCGGCTCCACTTCCTCCTCGCGCCGATCCTCGCCATCGCCAAGATCGCCACGATGGTCGGGCTGTTCTTCACCGTCATCTCGATGATCCAGACGTTCGACGCCATCGGCCAGCAGACCAAGCAGGGCAACGTGAAGGGCGTGGCCGGCGGGGCCGACAAGATCGGCCTCGCGCTGTTTGCCACGGCACTCGGCCTGTTCACCGCCATCCCGCTCGTGTTCGGCCACGTGCTGTTCAAGGACTGGATCGCGAACTTCGAGATCAAGATCAAGTCGGCGTCGCAGAAGCTCGTCACGCTGGTGACCAACTACAAGAAGGACCCAAAGCTACTCGACGTGGCCGAGGAACCCGAGGACGCCGACGACCGCAAGCGGAAGCCCGCCCGGGGGGCGCGCCGTGGCTAAGCCGCCCAAGGCGTTCGACGTGTGGTTCGTGACCGCCAACACGGTCTACAAGGGCGTGCCGTACCACGTCGTCGCCGACTGGACGCAGCAGGGCCGGCTCGGCGCGACCGACATGGTCCGGCCGGCGGGCACCGAGGCCGAGTGGGCCCGCGTCGACGCGCAGGACGGGCTGACCGACTACCTCCCCCGGCCGACCGCCGTTCGCACGGTCTGGGCCGAGGCCGAGAGCGCCGCCGGCCCCGACCCGACGCCGCCGGGCGAGCCGATCGAGTTGCCCGAACCCGAACCGGGCCCGGCCGCGCCGCGCATCGAGGACGACGACGAGGTCGACATGATCCCGCTGATCGACATCAGCATGGTCCTCCTCGTGTTCTTCATCATCATCCGCGCCGCGGGCGCGCTCGCCCCGGTGGACGTGCCGGAGATGCGGTACGCGGGCGAACTCGCCTCCGACCCGTTCGCCATCACGATCAACGTGGACAAGGCCGACGAGTTCACCGTGGTGTACTCCGTGCGCGTCGGCCAGAACCCGGCGCGCCCCGACCACGACCGCCTGCCGACCCCCGAGGCGGCGATCGCGGCGCTCGACGCGCTGCTCCTCGAAGCGCAGCAACCGCCCGAGGTCCGCATCGCGTGCCGCAAGGACCTGCCCAACGACCGCGTCACCGAACTGCAACTCGAACTGGAGCCGCGGTTCAAGAAGCGGCAGATCAACTCCTACGTCGCCACCGTCGTCGAGGCACCGAAGAAATGAGCGCGTGGCACGTGCGGCAACAGGGCTCCCCGGCCGCGGTCAGCGTCCCCGACGCGGGCGCGGTCGCCGAGGGGCTGCGCGACGGCAACTGGCTCCCGACCGACGAGGTCCGCGGGCCGGGCGACGCCGCGTGGCAGCCGATCGAGAGCCACCCGACGTTCGCCGCGGTCGCCGAGGAGGTCGCCCCGCCGTCCCGCGCGACCGCCAGCGACGACCACCTCGACATGAACCCGCTGATCGACGTGTGCCTCGTGTTGCTGATTTTCTTCATCCTCACGATCACCTACGCCTCGCTGGAGCGCGCCATCGACGTGCCGCCGGTCGAGCAGGACAAGAAGGGGCCGGCCCCGCAGGTGCAACTGAAGGACATCCGGGACCGGGTGTTCATCGTGCGGGCCACGATGGACGGCGAGAAGCCGGTGGTGAAGATCGAGAAGAAGGACGTGCCCGTCGATCAGATCTTCAACGAGATGAAGCAGGTGATCGCATCGACCGGCCGCAAGGAGATGGTGCTCGACGTGGACAAGGACGTGCCGTGGGGCGTGCTGACCGCGATCCTCGACGCCGCCAAGGGCAACGGCGTCTTCCAGATCACCCGCAACAACCGCAAATAGTCGCAGGTTGTCAGGTCATCAAGTCGTCAAGTCCCGAGCAGTCCGAAGCGACTTGACGACTTGATGACCTGACAACCTAATGACGCACCTTCACCGCTTCACCTTCTGCTCGTCGACGTACACCTCCGGCGCGCCGCCGCGGATCGTCACCTTGAAGATCGTCTCCTCGATGTCCTCGGCGCGGCGGTTCCGGTAGCTCGTCTCCATCTTCGAGAGTTCGGCCTCTTGCTCCTTCGTGAAGATCGCGCAGAACGACCGCGTCTTCACGTCCAGGCCGAGCGCACCGATCACGCTGTTCACCGCCTCGGGCCGCGAGTCCACGAACCGCAACAGGCTCGCGAAGTCGGCCGCGTCGACGGTCCGCGGGGTGCCGGGGTTGTCGAGGTTCTCGATGAGCAGGCACTTGTCGGTCCCGGGGATCGGCACGAGGAGCCGGGCCTTCATCGCCTTGAGCTGGTCGAGGTAGTCGCGGCCGCTCGACACCTTGAACCGCAGCGTCCACCGCATGTTCCGGCCGAGCGTCGAGTTCGACCCGGTGCCGCCGGGGCCGGTGCCCTTCGAGCCGTCGGTGCCCTTCCCCGCCTCGTTCCCGGCCCCGCGGTTCGCCCCGAGGAGCTTGTCGCGGATCGCCTTGTCGAGCCCCGCGTAGGCCGCGGCGTTCGACGAACTCACGGGGATGTTCCCGGTCGGGTCGATGGTCTTGATCGTCTTCTGCACGTCCTCGATCTGCGGGAGCTTGCTCGGGTCGGCCAGCGACTCGACCGCGGCGGTCGCCGGGTCCTTGTTGAGGATCTGGATGAGTGGGTCTTCCATCCCGCCGGAGCCGGGCGAGCCATCGCCGTCGTCGCCAAGGCCGCCGACGGCCATCGACCGCACGGGGACGCCCGACTTGTCCTCGCCCTTGTTCATGAGCACCAGCACGCAGTACCCGATCACGGCCCCGATCAGGACGTGGAGCAGGACCGAGCTGACGAGCGACAGCGGGAACTCGAGCCGCTTGTTGTACTTCTCCTCGAAGCTCTCCTCGGGCGGCCCCTCGACCCGTGCGGGCTTGGGGTCGGGCTTGGTGACGGGCTCGGGCATCGGGTGACCTCGCGGCGGGGGCGACGGAATTGAGGGCTCGCGGCCAGCAGTAGGGCCGGCTCTGCCGGCCGTAACGAGAGCAATCCGCGCTGCCTCGGCCGGCACAGCCGGCCCTACGACCGGGCGTCGACCATTTGTTTCTAACGTACCCGACGCGGGTGCGCCGGGGAACCAGAAACGACGAAAGCCCGCCCGGTGTTCCGGGCGGGCCTCGGCGGGACCGTCAGACTTACTTCTTCACTTCGTACTCGGCGTCCATGACGTCGTCGCCGCCGTCCTTCTTCTCGGCGGTCGGCCCGGGCTCGGCCCCGGGGCCGCCGGCCTTGGAGGCGACGTGCTGGGCCATCGCGGTCGCGGCCGCGTCGAGGCCCGAGGTCGCGCTCTTGAGGGCCGCGAGGTCCCCCTTCGGGATCGCCTCGCGCACCTTCTGGATCGCGGCGCTCACCGGGGCCTTGTCGGCGTCAGTGAGCTTGTCGCCGGCCTCCTGCATCGCCTTTTCGACCGCGTGGACGCGGTTCTCGGCCTCGTTCTTGGCCTCGGCGAACTCGCGCTTCTTCTTGTCCTCCTCGGCGTGGAGTTCGGCGTCGCGCTTCATGCGCTCGACCTCCTCCTTGGTCATGCCCGAGGAGCCCTCGATGCGGATGCTCTGCTGCTTGTTCGTGCCCAGGTCCTTGGCCACGACGCTCAGCACGCCGTTGGCGTCGAGTTCGAACGTCACCTCGATCTTCGGCACCCGGGCCGGGGCCGGCTGGATGCCGTCCAGGTGGAAGCTGCCGATCTTCTTGTTGTCGTCGGCCATCGGCCGCTCGCCCTGGTACACCTCGACCTCGACCGACGGCTGGTTGTCGGCGGCGGTCGTGTACGTCTCGCTCTTGCGGGTCGGGATCGTCGTGTTCCGCGTGATCATCGGGGTCAGCACGCCGCCGAGGGTCTTGATGCCCAGGGTCAGCGGGGTCACGTCGAGGAGTTGGATGTCGGCGGCCGCCCCGAGGAGCAGTTGCGCCCCCTGGATCGCCGCACCGATCGCCACCACCTCGTCCGGGTTCACGCCCTTGTGGCCCTCCTTCCCGAACACCTCCTTCACGAGCTGCTGCACGCGGGGCATGCGGGTCATGCCGCCGACCAGGACGACCTCGTCGATCTGGTTCGGCGTCAGCTTCGCGTCCTTGAGGGCCGCGAGGACCGGCTTCTTGCACCGCTCGATCAGGTGGTCGGCCATCCGCTCGAACTGGTTCCGGCTGATCGACCGCACCAGGTGCAGCGGGTTCCGGTTCTCGTCCATCGTGATGAACGGGAGGTTCACGTCTGTGTTGGCCTGGCTGCTGAGGTCCTTCTTGGCCTGCTCGGCGGCCTGCTTGAGCCGCTGCATCGCCATCGGGTCCTTGCGGAGGTCGGCCCCGTGTTCTTTCTTGAACTCGTCGGCCAGGTAGTCCATCACCACCTGGTCGAAGTCGTCGCCGCCGAGGTGCGTGTCGCCGTTGGTCGAGAGAACTTGAAACACGCCGTCGTCGCCGACGTCGAGGATGCTCACGTCGAACGTGCCGCCGCCGAGGTCGAACACCGCGATCTTCTGGTCCTTCTTCTTGTCGAAGGCGTAGGCGATGCTCGCGGCCGTCGGCTCGTTGATGATCCGCATCCGCTGCTTGACGACCTTGCCGTCCTTGCCGCGGATCTCGTAGTCGGTGTCGAACCCGGCGATGGCGGCCGCGTCGATCGTGGCCTGCCGCTGCGAGTCGTTGAAGTACGCCGGGACCGTGATGACCGCCTTGCGGACGGTGTGGCCCAGGTACGCCTCGGCCGACTCCTTCAGCTCGCGGAGGATCATCGCCGAGATTTCGGGCGGGGTGAACTGCTTGCCGTCGATCTCGACCTTCACGAGGTCGTTCGCCCCGCCGACGATCTTGTACGGGACGAGCTTCTCCTCGCTCTCCACCTCGCTGTGCCGGCGGCCCATGAACCGCTTGATCGAGTAGATCGTGCGCCGCGGGTTGGTGACGGCCTGGCGCTTGGCCTTCTCGCCGACGGGCCGGTCGCCCTTGTCGGTGAACGCGACGATGCTCGGGGTGAGCCGGTCCCCGTCGCGGTTGGCGATGACCTTCACCTCGTTGCCTTCCATCACGGCGACCACCGAGTTCGTGGTGCCGAGGTCGATGCCGATGATCTTCTCTTCAGCCATGTCCGATTCTCCCTTGTGGTTTGAACATCGACCCGGCCGGCGTACTTGTTGTATGTTGCGGGCCGCGTCCCGGTTGTGTCGTCCGGGGATCAGCGGGGGGCCCCGCGCCTCGCGGTGCCCACTTCCGCCAGAACCCGCCGGGTCGTGTGTTTCACAGGTTTCGAGTACCTGAGCCCGTGTCGAGATTCGCGAATTTCCGCGGTTTCGCCGGTCTCCTTAGCAAGCTGCGTGCCGCGCGACGAAATGCCCCACATCAAGTTCACAAGTCGCTTATTGATCGCTGCTTATGTCGCTCCCGCGAGATCGAGTCGCCAGGGCGTGGGGCACGGCGTGTCATTTTGTCACTCGTGTATCAACTCTCTGTCCGGATTAGGATTGTGGCACAATCGGATCTCGCCTCACAGGTGCGACAACCCGCACAAATCCTCAAATTCCCCGGGCAATTGGGGCGCGAGGTTCGTTGACACCCTGCTGTCACCACGTACATTCTCTCGAAACCAGGGCTTTCTCCGCCGGGGCTCACATGACGCGCAAGAACGACTCCGAGGCCGCACAGCCGTCGCCCGAGAAGATCGCGGCGAATTTGAAGGGGTTGCGCGTCCAGATCGACAAGCTCGACCTCCAGATCCTCGACCTGCTCAACAAGCGGGCCGCGGTCGCCGGGCAGATCGGCAAGGTGAAGGCCGACCAGGGCGGCGAGGTGTTCAACGCCTCGCGCGAGGAGGAGGTTCTCAACAACGTCCTCGGCACGAACAAGGGGCCGCTCGCCGAGGTCACGCTCAAGGCGATCTTCCGCGAGCTGATCTCCGGGTCACGGGCGGTCCAGAAGGTCCAGAAGATCGCGTTCCTCGGGCCGCTCTACAGCTACAGCCACCTCGCCGCCCTGGAGCGGTTCGGCGAGTCGGTGGTGTACAACCCGACGGCGAACATCGCGACCGTGTTCGAGGAGGTCGTCCGCCGGCACGCCGACTACGGCGTGGTGCCGCTGGAGAACTCAACCGACGGCCGCATCGCCGACACGCTGGACATGTTCATCCGCACGCCGCAGGTGAAGATCTGCGCCGAGATCCGGCTCCGGGTCCACCACCACCTGCTGGCGAACTGCTCGCAGGCCGAGGTGCGGCGGGTGTTCAGCAAGGCGCAGGCGCTGTCGCAGTGCCGGAACTGGCTCAGCAAGAACCTCCCGCAGGCGACGCTCCACGAGGTCGCCAGCACGACCGACGCGGCCAAGCTCGCCACGTCGGAGCTGAACGTCGCCGCGGTCGCGAGCCGGCAGGCGGCGGTGAAGTGGGGGCTCAACGTCCTCGCCCAGAGCATCGAGGACTCGCCGTTCAACGAGACCCGGTTCGCGGTCATCGGCCCGGCGGACAGCGCGAAGACCGGCAGCGACAAGACCGCGATGATGTTCCAGATCAGCCACGCCCCCGGCGCGCTGGCCGACGTGCTGACGATCTTCAAGGGGAACAAGCTGAACCTGACGTGGATCGAGTCGTTCCCGTACCCCGAGGCGAAGGGCGAGTACGTGTTCTTCATCGACTTCGACGGGCACCGCGACGACCCGAAGGTCCGCAAGACGATCGCGGCGATGGAGGACACGTGCGAGGTGGTGAGCGTGCTCGGCTCGTTCCCGCACGCCAAGCCGACCGACGAGTAATTCCAAGTTCGATTGATCCCTGGCTCTTCTGTAGCCGGGCTCTGTGAGGCCGGGCGTGGGCGAGTCCCACAGGCCCGGCCTCACAGAGGCCGGCTACAGTGAGCAATCAACAAGACTCGGAATAAGACGCACCGTGATCAACAGCGACCGGAGCGGTTCCGCACTCCGGTCGCTGACGCTCCCGGCTCGCCAAGTCGCTCACGTCTCACGGCTTCTGCAACCCGACCGGCGAGCCGGCGGTTCCCGCCCGCAACTTGGTGATCTGCGCCAGGGCCGCGTCGCCCTGGCGGGTGTTCGGGCACAGCTTCACGACCCTCTCGTAGTTCGTGATCGCCTCCAGCACCTGCCCCTTCCCGGCCCACGCCTCGGCTAGCGCCGTGTACATCGCCGCGGTGCGCTCGGTCATCTGGTCGCTCGCGACCGCGAGCCGCTCCGGGCTCCCCTTGATCTCGGCCGCGATCCCGTTGGCCTCCTTGGCCTCGGGGAGGTCGGCGTAGGTCGCGGCGAGCTGCTCGCACTTCTGGAGGCAGTCGTAGAACTTGCCGGTGCGGAACTCCTGCCGGGCCGAGGCGAGGAGGTCGCGGGCCGCCCGGACGCGCAACTTCTCGCGGGTGTCGGGGTGGGCCGAGATGCTCGTGACGAGTGCGGTCGCATCGACCGCGGCCTGCGTGCCGGCGAAGGTCTTCACGGTGTCCGCGAGCGCGTCGAGGGCGTCGCGCGTCAGCCCGCTCTGGTCGAGTTCCTTCGCCCGCGCGACGCGGCTCGCGGCGAGTTGCTCGATCTCCGCGAGCGCGAGGCGGGCCTTCTGGCCGGCCGGCTTGTCGGCCGCCTCGCGGTACACGCCCTTGAGCAGCGACACGGCCCGGGGGTACTCCCCGGCGGCGGCGGCCTTGTTCGCGAGGTCGAGGTCGCGGGCCATCCACTCGGGGGTCGCGGCGGCCGGGGCCGTCTTCTTCATCGCGTCGTTGAGCTTGTCGGCCTCGACGTACCCCTCGATGAACGCGTGGATCTTCCCGTCGGACCCGGCCAGAACGATGGTCGGGTAGAGCTGCACCTTGAGCGCCTTGGCGAGCCCCGGGTCCTTGTTCGCGTCGAGCTTGAGGGGGATGAAGTTGGTCGCGAGGTGGGCGTTGACGACGGCGTCCTTGAGCGGGCCGCCCTCGAGCTTGCGGCAGTAGAAGCAGTTCTCGGTGCCGATCACGACGCAGAGCGACTGCCCCTTATCGATCGCCTCCTTGCGGGCCGCGTTGTAGTCCGTGCGCCACACCACCGGGTCGGCCGCGAGCGCCGGGCCGGGGAACGTGAGCCACGCGGCGGTGACGAGCGGGATCAGGAGGGCGGCCGGTCGAAGTGCGAACTCTCTCATGGTGTCGTCCCCGGGTGCGGTCGTCGAGTAGCTGGCGTCGGGCGCGAGTCGGGCACGGGTCGGGGCGCGAGGGGGTCGGGGCCGCGCGGAGGTGTGCCGCGAGCCGTTCCGCCGGTCGAGCGCCCGTCTGTCTCCGCTCCGCCCGCGGTCAGGACCGCGGGTGGGCCTTGTTGTAACTGTCCTGGAGCCGGCGGGTCGTCACGTGCGTGTAGACCTGCGTCGTGCTCAGGCTCTTGTGGCCCAGAAGTTCCTGCACGCCGCGGATGTCCGCCCCGGCGTCGAGGAGGTGAGTTGCGAAGCTGTGCCGGAGCGTGTGCGGGCTGGTCCGCGGGTCGAGGCCGGCGGCCTTCAGGTACTTCGCGAGGAGCCGCCCGATGCTGCGGACGTTGAGCCGCGTGCCGGTCTTGTTCAGGAAGACCGCGGCCGACTCCTTGTTGGCCCTCTGGAGGAGCGCCGAGCGGTCCGGGAGCCAGCCGTGAATCGCCCCGACCGCCTCGGGGCCGAGGAGCGCGAGCCGCTCCTTCTTCCCCTTCCCGCGGACGGTGACCACCCCGTCGGACAGGTCCGAGTCGAGCAGGTCGAGGCCGACGAGTTCGCTGACGCGGAGCCCGGCGGAGTACAGCGTCTCGAGGATCGCCCGGTCGCGGCGGCCGGCCCAGTCGGTCTCGGGCGGGGCCGCGAGGAGCTTCTTGATGCCGTCGAGCGTGAGGAAGTGCGGGAGGTGCTTCTCCTGCCGCGGGGCGCGGAGGCTCTTCGCCGGGTTCTCCTTGAGCACCCCCTGGCGGCACAGGAACTTGCCGAACGACCGCACGGCCGCGAGCCGGCGGGCGATGGTGGACTTGGCGTAGTTCTGCTCGTGGAGCCACGCGACGAACGCCCGCAGGAGCCGGGTGCTCCAGTCGTCCGGGTCGACGTGCTGCTTCTTGACCCGGTCGCGGGCGAACGCGAGCGCCTGCGTCAGGTCCTCGCGGTAGGACTTGACGGTCTTGTCGGACGCGTTCTTTTCCAGGCCGAGGTGCGTGAGGAACTCGGCCAGGCCCTGTTCGAGCGTCAAGGTGTCGGTCTCGTGGTGTCTGCCGGTCGGTCGCGCCCGCGAGCCGCACCGTCAGAACTCTTCCTGCGGGCTCACGAGCTGGGTGCGGACCCGCTCGGTGAGGACGGCCGCGTCGAACCAGTTGATCTTCACCGCCGGGTCGGCGGCCTTGTCGCGGATGTCGTTGATCAGGGCGTCGCGGCTCTCGTCGTCGTAGACGAAGACGTACCGCTCGTCACCCTTGATGAGCGCGAGGACGTTGAGTTCGCGTGTCATGCGGCGGCCTCCGGGCGGGTCCGACTCGTCCCCCCAAAGATCGGCAACCGGCGGGCCGGGCTGAAGGGTTTCCGGCGGATGTGGCGGGCCCCGCCGCGGCGGGGCCGCGCGACCCGCACGGCCGGCGGGGTCGCGGGATTTGTTGCAGTCGTCACGGCGAAGGACTCGTTTTTGGTGGCACCCGGTGGGGGTGGTTGCTAAACTCGCCCCGCACGCCCGCGTGATCGTCCCACCGAAACTCTCCACGGAGCCTCGATGAGCACCGCTGTGTCTTCTGCGCCCCTTTCACCCGGGAAGAACGAAAAAGTTCTGTTCTGGGCCAGCTTCTGCACGCTGATCGCAGCGGGCATCGGGTTCTCGGTCCGCGGCGTGATTCTGGAGGACTGGGGCAACCAGTTCGGGTTCACCCAGGCCGAACTCGGCACCATCACGGGCGGCGGGCTCGTCGGGTTCGGGCTGGCGATCATCTTCTTCAGCTTCTTCGCCGACCGGTTCGGGTACGGGAAGCTGATGGCGGTCGCGTTCGTGCTCCACGCCGCCTCGGCCGTGGTGACGTTCGCGGCGACGCCCGTGTACGGCGCGTACGGCAAGGAGGGCGCGTTCTGGTGCCTCAACGCCGGCATGTGGCTGTTCGCTCTGGGGAACGGGACGTGCGAGGCGGTCATCAACCCGCTCACCGCGACCCTCTTCCCGCGGCAGAAGACGCACTGGCTCAACATCCTTCACGCCGGGTGGCCGCTCGGGCTGATCCTGGGCGTGATGATTACCCTCGGGTTCGACCAGGTCGGCGGCACGATCCGCTGGGAGTACAAGCTCGGCGTGTTCCTGATCCCGGTGCTGGCCTACGGCGGGCTCATGGCCGGGCGGCCGTTCCCGCAGTCCGAGGCGAAGTCGGCCGGCGTGCCGCTGACGGGGATGATGAAGGAAGTGGGCATGTTCGGGTTCACGCTCGGCGCGGCCCTGATCGGCCTCGCCCTGGCGAACCTCCTGCCGAGCGTGTTCGGGCTGCCGGCGTGGATCGGGTGGATCGCCGCGGCCGGCGTGTGGCTGGCGTTCGGCATCTCGACGAACTTCGCCCCCGGCCACTGGGTCCTGGCGTTCCTGTACGTGCTCCACGCCCTGGTCGGGTACGTCGAACTCGGCACCGATAGCTGGATCACGAACATCACCAAACAGGTCCTCAAGAGCGGCACCAACGCGCAGCTCGCGTTCATCTGGACCAACGTGCTGATGTTCACGCTGCGGTTCTTCGCGGGCCCGATCGTTCACAAGATCAACCCCATCGGCCTGCTCTTCGGCAGCGCCTGCCTGGGCACGCTGGGCCTGTACCTGCTCGGCCAGGACTTCACCAACTCCGTGTGGCCGTGGGTGATGGCCGTCACGATCTACGGCATCGGCAAGACGTTCTACTGGCCGACGCTCCTCGGCGTCGTCTCCGAGCGGTTCCCGAAGGGCGGGGCGCTCGCGCTGGGGCTGAGCGGCGGCATCGGGATGATCGGGGCCGGCCTGCTCGGCGGCCCGGGGATCGGCTACAAGCAGGACTACTACGCCGTCAAGAACCTCCAGCAGACCTCCGCCGGTGAGGCCACCTACGAGCGGTACGTCGCCCGGAACGCGAAGGGCGAGTTGGAGAAGACCGGGTTCCCGCTCGTGACCGACGTGCTGCCGACCACCGCCCCGGCCGTCGCCGGCCTCGACAACGCCAAGTTGAAGGTGTTCGACGACTACTCGGCCGGGTTCGGCGCCGACGGCAAGCGCAAGCCCGACGCGAAGACGACGCTGGAGAGCGACCTGGAGGTGCTCAACTCGCAGGAGGCCGCGGGCAAGCCCGTCGAACCGAAGCTCAAGGAGAACCTCACCAAGCTCCAGGAGTGGTGGGTGAAGGACGGGATGCCGAACTACGAGGCGGACAAGCCGAACCTGGCCGCCGCGCGGATGTACGGTGCGAAGACGGCCCTGCTCGCGACCGCCGCCGTTCCAGCGACCCTCGCCGTCGGGTTCCTGCTCCTGCTGCTGTACTTCGCTGCGACCGGTGGGTACTCGCAGGTCCACCTCGACGACAAGCGCCCGGCCGGCCACTGACCGAAATCCGTGGCGGCCGAGCGAGGGCCGCCACGGGCTCCCCCTCTTGTCTCTCGCTCACCCGGTCCGTGAAATGACCGGGTGAGCACTCCCACCGCTGGACACCGGACGTTCACCTTCCTCGGGACGGGGACGTCCGTCGGCGTTCCGATGCTCGGGTGCGACTGCGCCGTGTGCCGGTCGCCCAACCCCCGCAACAACCGGTACCGCTGCTCCGTCCTCGTCGGCACGCCCCGCGGCAACATCCTGATCGACACCACCCCCGAGATCCGGCTGCAACTGCTCCGCGAGAACGTCAAGCTCGTCCACTCCGTTCTGTACACGCACTACCACGTCGATCACCTGTTCGGACTGGACGACCTGCGGCTGTTCCCGATCGCCCTCGGCGCGTCGCTGCCGATCTACTGCACCGACGAGACCGAGGAGATCATCCGCCAGGCGTTCGCCTACGTCTTCGACCCCGGCACCGCCGACCTCCCGGCCGGGGCGCTGCCGAAGCTGGAGGTCCGGCGGATCGCGGCCGACCCGTTCGAGGTGCTCGGCGAGCGGGTCACCCCGATCCCGCTGTTGCACGGGCGGTTCAACTGCCTCGGGTTCCGCATCGGCGACGTGGCGTACTGCACCGACGTCAGCCTGATCCCCGATTCGAGCTGGCCGCTGCTCGAGGGACTCAAGGTGTTCGTGATCGACGCGCTGCGGCCGACGAAGCCGCACCCGTCGCACTTCTCGCTCGACCAGGCGCTCGAGGCGATCGACCGGGTGCGGCCCGAGCGGGCGTACCTGACGCACATGTCGCACACAATGGACTACGATTTGCTAGTCCAGTCGCTGCCGCCCCACGTCGCCCCGGCGCACGACGGGTTGAGCTTCACGTTCTGACCGCCCGCAGCCGCCCACGGGTCCGGTCGCCACTCGGGAACCCCCACATGACCGACGCCCCCGCGGAGCTGATCGACCGCCTCAAGGCCCACCGCCAGAGCCACGTCCTGATGGGCTGGGACGCGCTGAGCGCCCCCCAAAGGGCGAGCTTCGCTGCGCAGCTCTCGGCAATTCACTTCCGCGAGCTGGACCAACTCGCCGCACAGGCGAAGAAGCCGGTCGAGCCGCCGAAGTCGGGGCACGTCGCCCCGCTGCCGGTCGCGCCGGCCGTTGCCAGCCCGCACGAGCGCGCGCTCGGCGAGGAGGCGCTGCGGCGCGGCGAGGTCGCGGCGCTGATCGTCGCCGGGGGCCAGGGGAGCCGGCTCGGGTTCGAGAAGCCCAAGGGGATGTACCCGGTCGGCCCGGTGTCCGGCGCGACGCTGTTCCGGGTCCACGCCGAGAAGATCCTCGCCGTGTCGCGGCGGTACGGGAAGCCGGTCCCGTTCCTCGTGATGACGAGCCCGGCGACCGACGCCGAGACGCGCGCGTACTTCCGCGAGAACCTGTTCTTCGGCCTCGCGGAGGCGGACGTCATCTTCTTCGAGCAGGGGACGATGCCCGCGGTGTGTTCGCGGACCGGCCGGCTCCTGCTCGAAGCGCCCGGGAGGCTCGCGCTCAGCCCCAACGGCCACGGCGGCACGATCACGGCGCTCGCCGAGCGCGGCGTCCTGCGCGAACTCCAGCGCCGCGGCGTGAAGCACGTGTACTACTTCCAGGTGGACAACCCGCTCCTGAAGATCTGCGACGCCGGGTTCGTCGGCCAGCACGTCGCGGCCCGGTCCGAGGCGTCGTCGAAGGTGGTGTTCAAGGAGCGGCCCGAGGAGAAGGTCGGCGTGTTCGCGCTCATCGACGGCAAGTGCGGGATGATCGAGTACAGCGACCTGCCGAAGGAACTGGCCGAGGCCCGCGACGCCAACGGGCAGTTGACGTACCGGGCCGGCAACCCGGCCGTTCACCTGTTCACGGTGGAGTTCCTCGATCGCATCACGTCGACCGGTGGCCTGGCGTACCACATCGCCCGCAAGGCGGTCCCGCACTTCGACCCCGAGGCCGGGAAGCCGATCGACCCGGCCGGCGAGTTGAACGGCCTGAAGTTCGAGCGGTTCATCTTCGACGCCCTGCCCCTGGCCGAGCGGTGGCTGGCGGTGGAAACGTCGCGGGCCGAGGAGTTCGCGCCGCTGAAGAACGCGACCGGCGCCGACTCCCCCGCGACGGTCCGCGACGCCCAGATCGCGCTCCACTCGGGGTGGCTGGAGCACGCCGGCGTTCCGACGCACGGGCACCCGGTCGAGATCTCGCCGCTGTTCGCACTCGACGCGGGCGAGTTGAAGCGGAAGCTGCCGGGCGGGTTCCAGGTGACCGGACCGACGTACCTCAGCGCCGAGTGACGGTCGATATTCAGGCGACGAATGAATCGCCGTAACGTGATGCTGCGCTTCACCTTGTTTAATCTAATACAAATTTGTCCGCAAGAATTAGGTTGATTTGGCGAAGTTGGAGTTCATCGCGGACGGGTGGCGCGACGGGTCCGAACCAATGAGAGCGGGCCCGGTCACCACTTCGCTTCGTCGTCGAACGGCCCGGCCGACACCCGCGGTTCCGGCCGCTGGGCCGTGCGGGCCTTCAGCACCGCGTCGGCGAGTTCCAGATCGTCGCGCGTCGTGATCTTGAAGTTCGACGGCGACCCCGGGACCACGAAGACCGGGTGCCCGGTCGCCTCGATGAGCTGCGCGTCGTCGGTGATCGCGGCGGAAAGTTCCGCCCGCCGCTCGTACGCCTCGACGAGCCAGTCGCGGCGGAACACCTGCGGGGTCTGGGCCTGCCACAGCCCGGCGCGGGGCTCGGTGCCGACGATCCGGTTCGTCTCTTGCTCGACGCGCTTGAGCGTGTCGGCGACCGGCACCCCGGGAACGACCGCGCCGTGCTCGCGGGCCGCGGCGAAAACGCCGTCGATGAACGGCTGCGTGACCATCGGGCGGACCGCGTCGTGGACGGCGACGAACTCGACGCCCGCCGGCACGCGGGCGAGCGCGTTCGCGACCGAGTCGAACCGCTCGGCCCCGCCCTCGACCAGTTCCACGTTCACGAACAACAGCAGGTGCCCGAACCGCGTGCGGAAGTCGTCGCGGTCCTCGGGGGCGATGACGACGTACACCTTGGACACGTCGGTGCGGGTCCAGAACGCCTCGGCCGACCGGACCCAGACGGGCCGGCCGTCGAGCGTGGTGAACGGCTTCTTCTCGTGCCCGCCGAACCGGGTGGACTTCCCCGCCGCCGGCACGATGACCGCGAACTGACCCGTCATTCCGCTACCCCGTTCGTGCTGGGCGCGCCCGCCCCTTGTTCTACGAGTTTCTGCCACCGGCCGAACGTCTCGGCCCACCGGCCGACGACCGCCTCCCGCTCGCCGAGCTGGCCCTCGACCGTCGCCGCGAGGTCCGCGGCCGCGGTCAGCCGCGCGTCCCACTGGCCGAGCCGCGTTTCGAGCCACGTCATCAGGTCGGGCGGGGCCGCCCTCGCGGGCGTGTCGGTCACGGCGGCCCACCCCTCGCGGTGCCGGTCGAGGTCGCCGAGCGTCTGGTCGAGGGCCGCGGCCATCCGGTCGAGGGCGGCGGTCCATTCGGCGGTGGGCAGCGACATTCTGGTTCCCCGGGCGGTGTGGGAAGGCACGGGTTCTTAGCGTCGGCTCGACTCCAGGAAAAGAGATCATTTCCCGGGACATTCTCCTTGCACTCCCGAACACCTCCGGGTATCGCACCCCATCTCGATGGGGACGCGCGGCACTCGACGGGGGGTCGGGAGCGGCGCGATCGGGGGCCGCACCGGTGCGTGCGGGACGGACGGGACACCGGGCCACCGCCCGAGTTCCTATTGAGGGGGGCCACACAATGTACGTCGCCTGCTCGACGCTCAGCTTCAGTAAACTTTCGCTCGAAGACGCGCTGCGGACGGCCCGCGAGATGCGCTTCGCCAAAGCGGACCTGGCGGTCCACGCCGTCGGGCCGCACCTGACCCCGGCCCAGGTCGCCGCCGACCCGGGCCGGACCGCGCAGGTGTTGAAGGCCGCCAACCTGCCGCTCGCGGCGATGCACGTCGACACTGGCGACGCCGGCCCGGCCGAGGCGCGGGCCCAGCTCCGCGCCGTGGCGCGGCTCGCCCGCGTGTCGGCCACCCCGCTCCTGACGGTGCCGGCCGCCGCACTGGGGTCCGACTTCGACGCCGAGACCGACCGGCTCCGCGACTGGGTCAAGGTGACCGCCGCCGAGGGGGTGATCCTCACCGTCGAGACGCACTCCGCGACCCTGACCGCCGACCCGAGCGGGGCGGCCGAGTTGTGCCGCCGCGTGCCGGGCCTGTTCCTCACGCTGGACCCGAGCCACTACCAGGTCGGCGCGCACGGGGCGGTCAACCACGACGCGCTCTACCCGCTCGTCCGGCACCTCCGGTTGCGGGACACCGGCGCGGCCCCGGAGCAGTTCCAGGTGCGGATCGGCCAGGGGCTCATCGAGTACGGCCGCGTGATCTCGATGCTCGAGAAGTACCGGTACGACCGCTGCCTGACGGTGGACGTCCGGGACGTCGCCGACAGCCCGTTCCCGGTCGAACCCGAGGTGCGGAAGCTGAAGTACCTGCTGGAGTCGCTGGTGTGAGCCGCGCCGCCGCGGACCCGTGACCGGATCCACAAGCCCCCCGTTGTGGGGGCCGTCTCGCGCCCCCTGAGCGTCACACGCCGGTAACGGTTCGCGCCGATGGCCCGCCGCCCGCGGCCCGCCCGGACACCTGGATTTCCCGCCGCTCACCACCTTCCCGACCCGATTCCGGCCCCGCGTTTGCCATCATTTCCCTGCGGACCGTGCGGCGCGGCCCCGGAGCTGGGCCGGGTCCGGGCGAATAATACCCCGCACGCCACGCGACCGGATTCCGCCGCCCGGGGAAATTCTGTGGAACCCCGGAGTTTGGTAGTACCGTCCAACGGCGTAGGGTATCCTAAACGCAAGCTACTCAATCGCGAGAGTCGGAGCTGCTCCAATGACGACGCGACAGATCACCCGGTCCGTTGCCGGCTGCGGTATGGCGGTGGCCCTGTTGGTCGCCGCCGCCCCGAACTGGGCCGCGGCCGATCCCAAGGCCGACACCAAGTGGGACACGAAGCGGACCGCCCCGCCCGAGGACCTGGACGAACTCAAGGCGCTCCAGGCCCGGGTCAAGGCGCTCGTCGATAAGTGCACCCCCTGCACCGTCGCCATCACCATCGGGTTCGGGGCGGGCAGCGGCGTGATCGTGAGCGAGGACGGCCTCGTGCTCACCGCCGCCCACGTCATCGCTGGCGAGCCCAAGGGCGGCGACAAGGGCGGGTACGAGCCGAACCGGGACTGCACCATCATCTTGCACGACGGCAAGCGGGTGAAGGCCAAGACCCTCGGCATCAACGACCGGGCCGACAGCGGCATGGTCAAGATCGTGGACAAGGGGCCGAAGGACGGGAAGTGGCCGTTCCTCCCGATCGCGAAGTCGGCCGACGTGAAGCCGGGCCAGTGGGTCGTGTCGCTCGGGCACCCGGGCGGCCCCAAGAGCGGCCGGGCCCCGGTCGCCCGCCTGGGCCAGATGGAGAACCCGGACAAGCACCGGATCCACACGGCCGGCGGGTTCGTGGTCTCGAACTGCACGCTCGTGGGCGGCGACTCCGGCGGCCCGCTCTACGACCTCGACGGCAACGTCATCGGCATCCACAGCCGCATCGGCCTGTCACTGGCCACCAACGTTCACGTCCCGACCGACAAGTTCAAGGAGGAGTGGGACAAGCTCGTCGCCGGCGAGGTCATCGGTGCGAAGCCGAAGCCCGTCGCGGCCGTCGTCGGCGTCGTCTTTCCGGAGGACGAGAACGACGACGCCTGGGTCGCCGAGGTGGACGAGGAGGGTCCGGCGGCCAAGGGCGGGGTCAAGGCCGGCGACACCATCACCAAGTTCAACGGCGAGCAGGTCAAGACCGTGAAGCGGTTCCGGGAGTTGGTCAAGGACCGGAAGCCCGGCGACGTCGTGAAGCTCGGCCTCCGCCGCGGGACCGAGGCCCTCTCGGTCTCCGTCACGCTCGGCAAGCGCGGGGCTTGATCCGTGTGCTAGAATTGTCCAACCGGGCGGAGGGGGACACTTCCCCTTGCCCGTGAGGCCAGGACCGCCGATCTCCTCTCCACCCCCTCCGGGGGCGACCGACTCATCCCATCGCCACTTTTCGGGAGTCCCGATGACTGCTCGTTCGCTGGCTGCCGCCCTCGTGCTGGCCGCCGTCGCCTCGCCGGCGTCGGCCCAGATCTCAACGAACCCCAAGGTCCGCGCGCCGTTCAAGGCCGTCGTCACCAAGGCGACCGAGTCCACCGTCCGCATCCGCGGCGACGACAAGGACATCGCCCTGGGCACCATCGTCTTCGCCGACGGGTACATCATTACCAAGGCGAGCGAGCTCCGCGGGGCACTTTCGGTGCGCCTGTCCGACGGCACCGAGTACGAGGCCAAGACCCTGGCCACGCACGTGCCCACCGACCTCGCGATGATCAAGATCGACGTCAAGGACCTGACCCCGGTCACCTTTGCGGACTCGAAGAAGGTGCCGATCGGGAACTGGCTGGTCAGCGCCGGCCCGCAGAGCGAGGCGATGGCGGTCGGCATCGTGAGCCACGGGACCCGCCCGCTCACCTTCCCCGACGACGTCATCGTCAACGCCAACCGCGGGTTCCTCGGCATCTTCCCGGTGGACGAGAAGGACAAGGACGGGAAGGTGATCGGGGCGAAGATCGAGAGCCTGGAGGCGAAGGGCGGTGCGGCCAAGGCCGGGCTGAAGAAGGACGACGTGATCGTCTCGCTCGACGGCAAGGAGACCCCGGGCCAGGAGACCCTACGGGCCATGCTCGAGAACCTGCGGCCCGGCGACAGCGTGAAGCTCAAGGTGCTCCGCGAGGGCGAGGAGAAGGAGTTCAAGGCGACCCTGACGGGCCTGCCGGTGCCGAGCCGCGGCGACATCCAGAACTCCATGGGCGGCGCGCTCTCGGGCCGGCGGACCGGGTTCCCGGCGGTCCTCCAGACGGACATGGTGATCGAACCGAAGGACTGCGGCGGCCCGGTCGTGGACCTCGACGGCAAGGTGCTGGGCGTGAACATCGCCCGTGCGGGCCGCGTCGAAACGTGGATCCTGCCGAGCGAGAACATCCGCCCGATCCTCGCCGAACTCAAGGCCGGTAAGTCCACCGCCAGCCCGAAGCGGTGACGCTCCGGACCCGGTGAGTGCGACACAAACGTGCCCGGCCCGGTCGGACCCCAAGGCGGGACCGACCGGGCCGGTCCGTTGTCGGCCCGTGACGGTGTCGCCCCAGCATTCGGCCCCGCGTCTCACCACCGCCACGTTGGGGTTGTCTCGGTTTGCCGCGCCGGTTTAGCATCCCACCTTCGCTCAGGGTCTCACCCGAGACACCCCGAAGGACGCGGGACAATGCCGACCATCAACAAGCGGTTCCTCCTCAAGCTCTTCCTCGTCGTCGCGGGCCTCACCGGCACCGTCTTCGCCGTTCACGCGGTGCAGGCCGACCGGATCCCGACCGCCCTCAGGACCCAGGCCGAACGGGCCGCCGAGGCCGGCAAGACCGACGCCGCCGTTCACTACCTGCGGCAGTACCTGGAGTTCGAGCCCGACGACGTGGACGTGCAGGTCCAGCTCGTCGGCCTGCTCCAGAAGCGGAGCGGCGGGCGGCAGTCCGAACTGATCTTCCTGTACGACCGCATCCTGCGCACCGACCCCGAGCGGCACGCGATCCGCCGCGACGCGCTCGCCGCGTGCCTCAAGTACGGCCGGTACTCCGACGCCGCGACCCACGCCGAGGCGCTCCTGAAGCCGTTCCCCGGCGAGCCGGCCCTCTGGCAACAACTCGGGGCCGCACAGGCCGGGCTGAACCAAATGGCCGAGGCGCGGAAGTCCTACGAGACGGCCCTGACCCTGGAGCCCGGCGAGATCGTCGGGTACCAGCGGCTCGGGCAGCTCGTGTGGCGGAACCTGAAGGACCCGATCGGGGCCCGCGACGTCCTCACCCGCATGGTGAAGAACCTGCCGCAGAGCGCCGACGCGCACCTGATCCGCGCCCGGTTCGAGGCGTTCACCGCGGAGGAGAGCGACGCCGGGTTCCGGGGCGACCCGGCCCTGGCGGTGGCGGACCTCCAGCGGGTACTCGAACTCGACCCGGAGCACGCCGAGGCGTCGGCGCTGCTGGCGGAACTGCTCCAGCGCGACCGCAAGGTGCCCGCGGCGCTGGGCGTGCTCCGCGACGCCGTCTCGCTCCACCAGAAGGACCTGCGGCTGGTCCGCTCGCTGTCGTGGCTGGAGCTGTCGCGGGGCAACACGCCCGCGGCCATCGCGGTCCTCGAAGACGGCCTGAAGGCGTCGCCCGAGGGCTTCGACCTGCTCGTTCCGCTGGCCGACCTGCTGATCCAACAGGGCGACACCGCCCGCACCAACGACATCATCCGCCGGCTCGAATCGCA
Organism: Gemmata sp.; assembly: GCF_051859125.1. Classification (NCBI taxonomy): domain Bacteria; kingdom Pseudomonadati; phylum Planctomycetota; class Planctomycetia; order Gemmatales; family Gemmataceae; genus Gemmata; species Gemmata sp. The sequence goes on along the minus strand of NZ_JBHYGG010000291.1, from coordinate 59,797 downwards.
CCGCGCGCCCGGCCCGAACGGCCGGGTGGCGCTGGGGCCGCCCGCGTCGCACGTGCTCCAGGTCCGCTACCTGCGCGCCCGGCTCGCGATGCGGGACGCGAAGTGGGGCGAGGCGGCGGGGCTACTCGAGGCGCTCCGGGCCGACGTCCCGCACCTGCCGGTGCTCGAAACGCAACTCAACCTCCTGCTCGCGGTGTGCGCCGAGCAACTGGCCGACCCCGCGGCCCAGGAGAAGGCTTTCAAGCGGGTGACGAACACCGACCCGAAGAACGTCCAGGCCCGCGTCGGCCTCGGCAACCTGTACCTCACGGCCGGCCAGTTCGACGACGCGGTCCGCGAACTGGAGGCCGCGGCGCAATCGCCCTACGCGGCGGGCGCGATCGTGGCCCAGTGGATCCGCACGAAGGCGGCCCGGCTCCGGGTCACGGGCGGGTCGCCCGAGGACTGGCAGAAGCTGGAACTCGCCGCCGTCGCGTCGCGGGCGCGGTTCGGGTCGGTCTCGTCCGAACCAGTGATCCTCCAGGCCGAGATCGGGGCCGCGAACGGCCGGCTCGCCGAGGCGGTGCAGCTCCTTCGGAAGGAAGCCGCGTCCCGGCCCGGCGACACGCGGCTGTGGTGGGTGCTGGCCCGGCACGCCGCGGACCTGAGCGGCACCCCGGCCGGCCTGGCGGTGATCGACGAGGCGCAGGCCGCGGCCGGCGACAACCCCGAGGTGCGGCTGGCCCGCGCCGAGTTGTACGCCCGCGAGCCCGGCCGGGTGCGGCCGTTCGCGGCCCTCGCCGAGCGGATCGAGTCGTGGCCCGAGACGGACCAGGCCCGGCTCCTCTTCGGCATGGTCGAGGTGTTCGACGAGGTCCGCGACCAGAAGGGCGTGGTCCATACGCTCCGGGGGATTGCCGCCCGCCGCCCAACGGACGTCACGGTCTGGTTGAAGCTCCACGAGCGCGCGCTGCGGACCGGGGACGCGAAGAGCGCGGCCGACGCCCGCACGGCCGTGATGACCCTCGAAGGTGAGACCGGGCCGACGCTCGCGCTGTGCGACGCCGCGGCCGCGACGCCGCTGACCGCGACCAGCGTGCTCGCCCGGCTGGCGGCCGCGTTCGGCCCGAACCCGACCCGGTCCGACGCGTGCCTCGCGGCCGCGCGGCTGCACCGGATCACCGGCGGCGACGCCGAGGCCGCCCGGCTCACGGAGCGGGCCTTCGTGCTGGAGCCGACCCGGTTCGCCGCGGCGCAGGAGTGGCTCGCGCACCTCTGCACGGCCGGACCCGACGACCGCGCTCAGAAGCTCGTGACCCGCCTCGGGACCGACCCGCGGTGGATGGGCGACACGTTCCGCCGGCTGGTCGCGAGCGTCGTTCCCAAGCTCCAGGTGCCGGTCGCGACGAAGCTCATCACCTGGGCGCGGCCGCACGCCGAGCGCGACCCGGACGGGCTCCCGTGGGTGGCCGAGGTCGCCGCGGAGTACCGGCTGTTCGACCCGGTCCCGGTGCTGGAGCAGGCCACGCAGCGCAAGGGGGCCACGGCCGACGACTGGCTCCGCCTCGCGATCGCCCGCAAGCCGGACGACCTGGACCGGGCCCGCGGCAAGGTGCCCCCGGCGTCGCTCCTGCTCGCCGCAACGGTCCTGATGCAGACGCCCGAAGGGAAGGACTACCGCCCGACGCTGACGTCGGCCGCGGAGCGGCGCATGTTCGCCCAGGCGCTCCTCACCCTGACGCTGTCGCTGAACAAGCCGGACGCGGCGACCAAGGTGCTCGAGGACTTCCTGGCCGCGAAGGACCTGCCGAAGCCCGACCTCGCGTGGGGCCAGCGGAACCTGGCGATGATCTACGCGGTCGGCGGCACCCCCGAGAACCGCCAGAAGGCGATGGAGCTGGTCAAGCGGGTCGAGGACTTCGGCACGTCGCCGGAGGAGCTGCGGGCCACCGCGAGCGTGCTCACGACCCTGTCACGGTACCTCGAGGGTGCAGACCGCGTCGCGGTCCTGACGCGCGCCGCGGTCGCCCTCAAGGACGCCTTCAAGGCGACCAACTCGCCCCGCGACCTGTACGCGCTGTCGCAGCTCTACCGGGCCGCGGGCAACCGCGCCGAGAGCCGCAAGTGCCTCCAGACGCTGCTCGACTCGGACAAGAACAACATCTACTACCTGACGTTCGCGGTCGAAGAACTGGTCGAGGACCAGAACTTCGACGCGGCCGCACAGTTCGCGAAGGTGCTGCTCCAGAACCACCCGGGCGAGTTCGCGGCGGTCGCGGCCGTGGCCCGGTTCGAGTGCCGGGCGGGCCGCCCGGAGCGGGCGCTGTCCGTGGCCGAGGGGTACGCCCGGTCGAGCGACACGGCCGCCGGCAGCCACCTGTCGCGGGCCGGCCGCCTCGCCGAGTTGCTCGACGAGCTTGCCCGCACGCCGAACGTCCGCGGCACCCCGGCGGGCCGGGCCATGACCGACGCGGCCGCCGAGCGGTACGCGGCCCTCATCCCCACGCGGGCCGAGGCCATCGTCGGCCTGGTCGGGGTGCTCGCGGCCGACGGCCGCGGGACCGAGGCGTTCGGGCGGATCGAGCAGTTCTCGCGGACCCTGCCGGCCCGGGTGCGGGCGATGGCCGGGCTCGCGATCGTGCGGGCCGGGGCGGCGTCCGACCGGCAGGCCACGACCGTTCTCGGGTGGCTGGAAGCGTGCCTCGCGGAGGACCCGACTTCCACGGGCCTGCGGATGAACCGGGCCGAGTTCATGGCCCTCCGCAACGACCCCGCCGGGGCCGCGGCCGAGTACGAGAAGGTGGTCGCCGCCGACCCGCGGAACGTCGTCGCGCTGAACAACCTCGCGTGGCTCCAGGCGGCCGACCCGAAGACCGCCGAGCGCGCGCTCGAACTGGTGAACCTCGCGACCCGCGAGATCGGCATGACGGGCGACCTGCTCGACACCCGCGCCCGGGTGCGGATCACGCTCAAGCAGTTCGCGGAAGCCGAGCGCGACCTGAACGACGCGATCCGCATGGAGCCGACGGCGCTGCGGTGGTTCCACCTGGCCGTGTCGCGGCTCGGGCAGACCCCGCCGAGGACCGAGGACGCGGACAAGGCGTTCCGCGAGGCGAAGCGCCGCGGCATCGAGGTGCGGGGCATCCACCCGGCCGACCGGCCGACGTTCGAGGCGCTCACCGCCCGGTCGAAGACCGGGTGAGGCGTCGGCCAACAACACGAACGGCCGCCCTTTCGGGCGGCCGTTCGGCGTTACGGGACACGTGTCACTTCGCGAGGGGCACGAACTTCACGCACACGCACTTGCTCACCGGCACCGTGGTTCCGGTCTCCTTCGCGAGCCCGGTCACGGCGTCGATCTCCCACACGCCGACCTTGCCGCCGTCCTGGCTGGCGATCAGCATCCACTTGCCGCTCGGGTCGATGTTGAAGTTCCGGGGGATCTTGATGTCGCCGGTGACGTGGCCCGCCACCGTCAACTTGCGGTCCTCGCCGACCTTGAACGCCGCGATCGTGTTGGCCCCGCGGTTCGAGACGTACACGAACTTGCCGTCGGGCGACAGGACGCACTCGGCCGTCGAGTTCCCCTTCACCGGCTCCTTCAGGGTCGAGAGCGACTGCACGACCTTGCCGCCCTTCTCGCCGAACTCGATCACGTTCACGGTCGAGTCGAGTTCCCCGCACACGTAGGCGAACTTGCCGTCGGGCGCGATGGCGATGTGCCGCGGGCCGGCCCCGGGGGGCGTGGTCACGTCCTGGTCCTTGGCCTCGGTGACCGTATTCTTCGCGGCGTCGAGGGTGAACACCTTGACCCTGTCGATGCCGAGGTCCACGCTCACCGCGGCGGCCCCGTTCGGGGTGAAGAACCCGCAGTGCGAGTGCGGCTCCTTCTGCCGGCCGGGGTTCGCGCCGCTCCCCTCGTGCTGGAAGAACGCGATCCGCTCGACCAGTTTGCCGTCGTCGCCGAGCTTGTAGAACGCCGTGCTCCCGCCACCGTAGTTGGCGACGATCGCGTGCGTCCCCTTGGGGTGGATCGAGACGTGGCACGGGCCGCTGCCGCCGCTCAGGAGCTCGTTGAGCTTGGTGAGCGCGCCGGTCTTGGCGTCGACCGAGTACGCGACGACTGGGCCGCCGTCCTTGCCCCCGCCCTCGCCGACCGCATAAAGGAACTTGTTGCTCGGGTGGACCGCGAGGAACGACGGGCTGCCCATCTCGGCGGCCAGTTCGGGCTCGCTCAGCTTGCCGGTCTTGGCGTCGAACTTTGCCCGGTAGATGCCCTTGCTGCCGGCCTTGTCGGTGTAGGTGCCGAAGAACACCCAGGAGTCGTCGGCTGCGGCGGTGCCGGCGAACGCCAGTGCCACGGCGACGGCCGCGGCGCGAGTCAGAGTCATGGAAAAACCTCGGGTTGTGGGGAAAAACCGATTCCCCCGGTCGGGGTGCGGGTTGATGATAGTGCCACCCGCCCGCCCCGCATAACGAAAACACGCCCCCGCATTGAAGGAAGCCGCCATGCGTTTGTTACTCTCCCTGCCCCTGTTCACCGTACTCGCCGCACTCGCACCGGCCGCCCCGGCCGGGCCCGTGCCCGAGGGGTGGACCGACCTGATGAAGCCCGACGTGTGGAAGAAGGTCGACCCGAAGTGGATCGTGACCGACGAGGTGAAGCTCAACGCCGAGAAGGCGAACAAGCTCGCCGCGACCGCGAAGGACGGCGGCACGGTCTGGGTCAACGGCGACGGCCGGCTCCCGAACCTGTACACGAAGCAGGACTACGGCGACTGCGAGGTCTATATGGAGTTCGTGATCGCGAAGGGGTCGAACGCCGGGCTCAAGCTGCACGGGGTGTACGAGGTCCAGATCCTCGACAGCTTCGACACCAAGAAGAAGCTGACCGGCGACAGCATGGGCGGCATCTACCCGCGGGCCGACGACTCGAAGGGGTACAAGCACATCGACGAGGGCATCGCCCCGAAGGTGAACGCCGCCAAGCCGCCGGGCGAGTGGCAGACGCTCGACGTGGTGTGGAGGTCGCCGCGGTTCGACGCCAAGGGCGAGAAGACCGCGAACGCCGTCGTGGTGAAGGCGACGCTCAACGGCGAGGTGATCCACGAGAACCAGGAACTCAAGACGCCGACCGGGGCAAACTGGAACAAGAAGGAGACGGCGACCGGGCCGCTCATGCTCCAGGCCGACCACGGCCCGTTCGCGTTCCGCAACGTGCGGATCAAGCCGGCTCAGAAGAACTAACCACAGAGGCACAGAGCGAACAAGACGAGGACGGGTTGTTGAAGAATGTTCCTGGTTGAAGTCATCGGCGGTTGGCGGGCCGCCACGGAGGGCGGTCCCTACCGAGCCTTTTGTCTTGGGTTTGTAGGGGCCGCCCTCCGTGGCGGCCCGAGTGAGGCGAACGACTCAACAGTGCAAACTCTGCATTGTGCCTTTGTGGTTAGTTCCCCGCCTTCACGCCCATCGTGCGGCGGATGAACTCCAACTGCAACTTGAGGTAGTGCGAGCCGCCGATGCCGTGGCGGGCCTGCGGGTAGAACATCATCTCGAAGTCCCTCCCGGCCCGTTGGAGCGCGTCGGCGAGTTGCACGCTGTTCTGCACGTGGACGTTGTCGTCCATCATCCCGTGGACGACCAGCAACTTGCCGTGCACGTCCTTCGCGGCGGCGACGCAACTCGACTTCGCGTACCCCGAGGCGTTCTCCTTCGGCGTCAGCATGTACCGCTCGGTGTAGATCGTGTCGTACAGCTTCCAGTCGGTCACCGCCCCGGACGCGATCCCGGCCGAGAAGGTCTTGGAGTGCGTCAGCGCGTAGGCGGCCATGAACCCGCCGTAGCTGTGGCCGCTGATGCCGACGCGGGCGGCGTCCACGCCCGGCTTCGCCGCGAGCCACGCGACGGTTTCCTCCAGGTCTTTGAGTTCCTGCACGCCGAGTTGCTTGTAGCACGCCCACGCCGACTGCATCCCCTTCCCGCTCGCGCTCCGCGGGTCGACGCGCAGGACGATCACGCCGTTGGTCGCGAGCGTGTTGTCGAGGACGCGGCCGCCGCCCCACTCGTCGCGGATCGTCGGCATGTGCGGGCCGGCGTAGGTGAACACCCACACGGGGTGCTTCTTCGCCGGGTCGAAGTCCGGCGGGTAGGTGACCGTGGCTTCCAACTCGAACCCGTCCTTCATTGGCACCTTCACGCGCTCGAATCGGCCGAACTTGTACTTCTCGCGCTCGCGCACGGGGTTCGTGTCGAGCGTTCGCACCTCGCCCTTGCCCGCCTCCACCAGCCGCGCCCGCAGCGGCGTCACCGGGTCCGTGTGCCGATCGACGAACAGCGCGCCGCTCGGCGCGAGACTCACGCGGTGCGACTGGCCCTTCTCGGTGAGCAGTTCGGTCTTCTCGCCGAGTTTCACGCGGCACAGGTCGGTGCCGTTGTTGTTCGTGTACGTCGCGGTGAAGTACGCCGTCTTCTCGGCCCCGTCGACGCGCAGCAGGTCCTTTACGTCCCACGCGCCGCTGGTGACCGGTCCCAGCAACGTCCCGTCGGCCGCGTAGTGGTACAGGTGCCGCCACCCGCTCCGGTCGCTCGCGAACAGAAACGTGCCGTCGGCGAGGAAGTGCGGCGGGCCGGCGTCCTCGACCCACGCCTTCGTCGTCTCGCGGAACAGCACCTTCGGCTTCGCGGCGGGCGTGGCCCAGACGGTGAAGTCGAGGAACGTCTGCGTGCGGTTCGTGACGTGGGCGAACACGCCCTTCGCGTCCGGCAGCCAGCCGACGCGGGTGACGAGCGTGTCTTCGGGCGTGTTGGCCCCGAGGTCGAGGAACACCGGCTTGCCGCCTTCGGCCGGCACCACGCCGATCTTCACCGTCGGGTTCGGGTCGCCGACCTTCGGGTACGGGTAGCTCTCCAGTTGCCCGCGGGTGCTGTTGAGGTTCACGATGTTGAACTTCTTGACCGGCGAGTCGTCGAACCGCAGGAACGCGAGGTGCTTGCCGTCGGGGCTCCACCAAAACGCCTTGCCGTCACGGTTGAATATTTCCTCCTCGTACACCCAGTCGGCGACGCCGTTCAGAATCTCGCCGCCGCCGTCGTGCGTGAGTTGCTTCTCCTCGGGCTTTTTCACATCGACCGCGAACAGGTTGCCGCCGCGGACGAACGCGACGCGGGTGCCGTCGGGCGAGAACGTGACGTGTTCGGCCCCGCCGTCGGACTTCGTGAGCCGCACGGCCGGGGTGCCGTCGAAGTACCCGAGCGCGAGGTCCGGGCCGACGTTGAACAGGAACGCGGTGCGGTCGGGCGAGAAGCGGAACCCGGTGCGCTTCGCGATCCCGTCGGCCGTGCTCGCGTCGACGCCCTTCAAGGCCCTCACCGACTTCGCGATCACCTCCGGGTCCGCGAACGGCCCGGCCTTGCCCGTGCGGGCCTCGACCGCCCACAACTTCCCGTCCTTCACCTGAAGGAAGTGTTCGGCGTCGAGCCACTCGCCGACGCTCACCGGCGCGCCCTGCAAGCCGAACGAGAACCCGCCGCCGTGGCCGATGAGCAGCGCCTCGGTGATCGGCTGCTTCGCGACGCGGCCGTCGGTCACCCCCGGTGCGGTCCCGAGCCACATCGGGTACGGCTTCGGGAGCCGCCGCGAGACGCCCTCGACCGCACGCGCTTCGAGCACGCACGCGGCGACCCACCCGTGGGACTGGTCCGTCCTCACCACAAGCGCCCCCGCGGGCACCCGGACCAGTTCCGGGTGCCACACGCGACCCGGCCGGAGCGCCTCGACCGGCAGCACGATGTCCTCGCGCAGTTCGCTCACCGCGACGCCGGACCGCTGGAGCGCCTCGGAGACATCGGTGGCGGTCGGCGGCAACAGGTAGGCGAATGCCGGTTCGGCGCGCACCTGAGCGGGCCACGAGACGAGTGTGACGGCGACGAGCGCAACGAAACGGGACACGGCGAACTCCGTGCGTGGGGTGCGGCTGGAGAGGCAGAGATTCTATCGCGGCGCGGGTGGCTCCTCGCCGGAATCGATCCGTGGCTGGCGGGCCGGCACGGAGGGCGGCCCCTACGAACCGAAGCCGAAGGCTCTGGTCGGGGCCGCCCTCCGTGCCGGCCCGCGCTTCGGCGCGGTCACTTCCCGCCGCCGAGCAGCTTCTTGATCTCGTCCTTGTCCCTCTCGCGGTCCAGGTGCGGAACGCCCTTCGCCATCCACGCGGGCTCGAGCTTGCCCTTCAGGTGGTGCTCGAAGAACTGGAACATCCGGGCGGCGAAGTCGCGGGCCGCGGCGCGCTTCACGAGGTTGTGCGGCTCGCCGTTGTAGTTCAGCAGGTAGCACTCCTTCCCGAGACGCCGCAGCGCGAGGTAGTATTCGATCCCCTGGTACCACGGGACCGCGTCGTCCTGGTCGTTGTGGATCATGAGCAGCGGCGTCTTGACGCGGTCGGCCATGAACACCGGGCTGTTCTCGATGAACCGCATCGGGGCCTCCCACAGGGTCGCGCCGATGCGGCTCTGCGTGTGCTCGTACTGGTGCTGCCGGGTCAGGCCCGAGCCCCAGCGGATGCCGTCGTAGGCGCTCACCATGTTCGACACCGGCGCACCGGCGCACGCGGCCCGGAACCGGTCGGTCTGCGTCACCATGTATGCGATCTGGTAGCCGCCCCACGACTGGCCGTCGATGCCGATGGCCCTCTCGTCGACGAACCCCTTGTCCGCGACGGCCTGCACCGCCGGCAGGACGCACTTGAGCGCGCTCTGGCCGGGCGCGCCGACCTTGTACGCGATGTCGGGCATCAGCACGAGGTAGCCGTTGCTCGCGTAGAACGTCGGGTTGATGACTTGCCCGCGGGCCGCGACCGGCGACCGGAACTGGTGCAGCGAGTCCGAGAGCCGGTCGTAGATGTACACGACCATCGGGTACTTCTTCGTCGGGTCGAAGTTCTCCGGCTTGATGAGGACGCCGGTGAGCTTCGCGCCGTCGGTGCTCGTGTACCGCACGAGTTCGGCCGTGCCCCAGTTGAAGTCCTTCACCTTCGGGTTCACGTCGGTCACCCGCTTCATCTCGGCGAACCCCGGCGTGGTGGCGTAGTAATCGGGGTACGCGGTGAACGTCTGCGCCGTGAGGAGGAGCGTGTCCCCGTGCTTCGCCCGGACCGGCACGCCGAACTGTCGCGCGCCCATCACCAGCAACTTCGGCGCGGCCCCAGGTTCGAGGCGGTAGAACCCGGTGTCGCGGGTGTCGCGGTTCTCGGCTCGCAACAGCACGGGCTTCGACAGATCGACGCCCCGCGGCTCCTCGGTCGCGTCCTGCACCTTCACCTGGACGACGCTGAAGCGAAGGTGCTGCCCGCGGCCGATCTGCGTGAGGTTCTCGGCCGCGGACCCGTCGGCGGCGAGCTTCCACAGGTCGTAGCCGTCGCTCACGAGGAGGAACTTGCCGTCGCTCGTCCACTGCGCCGGCCCGGCCGGCGGCGGTGCGCCGGGGTGGTCGTCGTCCACGTCGGTGAAGCTCGCCTTCAGCTTCCCCGTGAGGTTCACGCGCTTGCCGTCGGCGACCGCCACGGCGATCCAGTCGTTGCCGTCGAACGCGGCGGCGTGCGTGCCGGCCGGCGACAGGCTCGGTGCCGGCGTGCCGTACCCACCGAACGCCTTCAGCAGCGGCTTGCTCTCGCCGGTCTTCACGTTCACCGCGGTGTAGTCGGCCAGTGGCAGCCCGTAGCCCGTGAGCTTGCGGTAGGCGCGGTTGTCCGAGCCGAGCGCCCAGTCGCCGTCGCGTTGCGGGCGGCCGACGGTGACGTCCTCGTCCGAGAGCTGTCGGAACACCTTCCCCTCGAGGTTCACGACCGCGAGGTACGTCCGCGCCTGGTCCGCGGCCGCCTGGAGCTTCTGCATCGGCTGGAGCCGCTCGTCCCTCCAGTGCCAGAGGTCGAGCTGGAAGTCGTCGGGCTTCGGCGGGCCGGCGGGCGGGAGCGGGTCGCGCTTCGGGGCGGTCTGCACGAACAGCTTGCTCGCGTCGGTCGAGAACGCCAGCGTGCCGCCCGCGAGCGACCAGCCGGCCCGCAGCCCCGGCGCGTCCGGCCCGAGGACCTCCTCGGCGGGAACGATGGTCGCGGGGTGCGCCGCGAGGACCGCCGGCACGAGGGCCGCGAACCCGCCGGCCGCACCGAGAGGCAGGTCGCGGGCCGCGGACCTGGCCGGCTTCGCGGTTCGGTCCCACACGAACGCACGGTAGCGCGCCTTCGGGAGCAGCGGCGGGCCGACGGTGCCGGCGTTCGGCCCGATCGGCCGCGGCGGGGGCGCGAGCCGCGGGTTCGCGACGCCGCTGTCGTCGAACAGGAACGCGAGCCTCGTCTGCTTCTCGTCCCAGGTCAGCCCCGAGTACCGGCCGGGTGCGAGCTTGATCGGTTCGGCCCCGTATTTCGCCACCGGATCGAGAACGAACACACCGTTCCCTTCGTCCTTCTTGGAATTGACCGCGTAGACGAGCGCCTTCCCGTCGCGGGTCAGGCTGAACTCGGACACATCGGGAACCGTGCGCTCGGTCTTCGTTGCGAGGTCGCGGATGTGGAGGTCGCTCCCGAACGTCGGCGTTGTTGAAGTGGGCGGAGCGGGTAGCTTCCCCTTCGGCGTCGGCGGCAGCGGGTTCGGCAGCGAGGTCTTTCCATCGTCCTTGCTCGAATCGGGCTTCGCGGGCTTACGGTACACCACGAACCCGGCCCCTTCCCCGCCGACCGCAAACGCTCCGGCCTGCGGGAACCGGTCGGTGACGGTCCCGGTCGCGAGGTCAACGACCGCGAGCGCCGGCTGCGGCAGGTCTTCGGGCTTCACCTTCGAAGCCTTGGCCTTCTCGGTTGCGGCCTTCGTGGGTGTGAGCGGGAGCAGCGCGTGTTTGCCGTCGGAGGTGAACTTCGGATCGACCGCCGCGCCGCCGGGGCCGCGCGGGAACCGGTACTCCTTCCCGCCGGGAATGTGCCTCACGATCGACTCACCGTCGCCCTCGACGGGCCACACCGCGTAGGCGATGTGCGTTCCGTCGGGCGACATCACCGGCACCGACGAAGTGCGAAACGCGGCCTCGTCGGCGAAGGTGAGAACCTTCTTGGCGGGCGCGTCGGCGGCCGGGGAGGCGAGACTTGTCAGCAGCAGGTTCAGCAGCGATCCGGCGATGACGCGGGCAGCGCGTGTCACGGTGAGGCCTCGGTGTGGGGGCGGCGGTCGTTCCGTTAAGGTTTACCCGGCCGCCCCCGGTGTCTGCCACCGATTTCCCCGCCGTGTTACGCGGCCCCGCGGACACAGACCCGCGGCGGCCGGGTCCGTATCATGTGGGTGTCCCGAAACGTCCCGCGCGAGCCAGAGCACCCATGACCGATCGGGCGATCGTCGAGAAGCTGCGGCCGAAGCTCGACCCGTTCTACGCGGCCGTCGAGAGCGTACTCATCGGCCAGCGGCACCTCATCGACGGCCTGCTGATCGGCCTCCTCACCGACGGGCACGTCCTGCTCGAAGGCGTCCCGGGGCTCGCGAAGACGCTCGCCGTGCGGACCGTGGCGCGCGCCCTCGAACTCAAGTTCCAGCGCGTGCAGTTCACCCCGGACCTGCTGCCCGCGGACGTCATCGGCACGCAGATCTACAACCCGCGGTCCGGCGAGTTCACGGTCAAGCAGGGGCCGGTGTTCGCGAACGTGGTCCTGGCCGACGAGATCAACCGCGCCCCGGCGAAGGTACAGTCGGCGCTCCTCGAAGCGATGGCCGAGCGGCAGGTGACCATCGGCGAGAACACGCTGAAGCTCCCGCGGCCGTTCTTCGTGCTGGCGACGCAGAACCCGGTCGAGCAGGAGGGCACCTACCCGCTCCCGGAAGCGCAGGTGGACCGCTTCATGCTGAAGCTCGTCATCGATTACCCGTCGCGGGCCGACGAACTGGCCGTGCTCGACCGCATGGGCGGGCTCACGGCCTCGACCGACATCGCGCCGGTGCTGACCCCCGCCGACCTGGAGGAGTTGCGTTCCGCGACCGACGCGGTATACGTCGACCCGAAGGTGAAGGGGTACGTCGTGGACGTGGTCCGCGCGACCCGCACGCCGGCCGAGTACGGGCTCGACATGGGCGGGCTGATCCAGCTCGGCGCGAGCACCCGGGCGGTGATCGCGCTCCACCGGGCCGCGAAGGCCCACGCGTTCCTCGCCGGTCGGGCGTACGCGACGCCCGAGGACGTGAAGGCGACCGCCACCGACGTCCTGCGGCACCGGCTCGTGATCTCATTCGAGGCCGAAGCCGAAGACCTCCGCCCCGAGCAGGTGGTCCGCCAGGTGCTCGACAAGCTCCCCGTACCGTGACGACGGAATGACAAATGTAACACGCACTCTGGGGATGCGCACGAGGCGGCTGGCGGGCCGCCACGGAGGGCGGCCCCTACGAACCAACCGCCTTCCTTCTGGTAGGGGCCGCCCTCCGTGGCGGCCCGCGTGAGGCGTCGGACCTCAACACAGCGTCTTTACGACTTCCCCTTTACATCGCTCTTCCCATGCGACAAATCCTCTTCACGATCCCCGTGCTCAAAGAGCAGTTCCCGCCGGACGGCATCCCGCTGTACGGGTTCGGTGCGATGCTGTTCGTCACGTTCATCATGGTGACGTGGTGGGGGACCGCCCGCGCCAAGAAGATCGGCCTGGAGGGGTCGCGGTTCCAGGACTTCACGATCTGGGTGTTCATCTCCGGGATCGTCGGCGCGCGCATCCTGTACATGACCCAGTACGCGAACCAGTTCCCGGACCAGTCGCTGCTCGGGCTCGCCGGTGCGTTCTTCAAGATCTGGGAGGGCGGGATCGTTTTCTACGGCTCCGCACTCGGCGGGGTCGTGGGGTACGGGCTCTTCTACTGGTTCGTGATGCGGCGGCTGAACGTGTCCGGGTGGCAGCTCGCCGACGCGGTCGCCCCCCTCTTGGCGATGGGCCTCGCGATCGGCCGCATCGGGTGCTACTTGAACGGGTGCTGCTGGGGCCAGGCGGCGAACGTCGAGGCGTGCCCGGTGCCGCTCGGCCCGGCGCACTTCCCGCTGCTCCCGGCACACGCCCGCGGCCAGCTCGTGGCCGAGAGGTTCCTCCAGACCTCGACCGGGTTCGCGACCAAGCCCCGCGAGCGCGGGATGCTGTTCGAGGACCCGCGGGCGGTGGTCACGGTCGTTGAGGTCGGCTCCCCCGCCGAGAAGGCCGGCCTCCAGGCCGGCGACCGAATCGTGACGGTGAACGGCAAGCCGAACGCGGTTATCGTCGAGTTCGCGGGTCCGGAGGAGAAGGTGAAGCCGGTCGCGGACGCTCTTGATGCCGCCGGTGCGGCCGTGACGCGCGAGCCGGGCGGCCGCGTTCGGGCCGCGTTCGACACCCTACCTGCGTACCTCAAGGGGCGGATGGAGGCCGAGAAGATCCCCGGCGACGTACCCCTCATGACCACCGACCGGCTCGACGAACTGGCCCGCGACTGGCCCCGCGGCAAGGCGCACCTCACTCTCGGCGTCGAGCGCGGCGGGCAGGTGATCGACCTCCCGGCGTTCGCGCCCGAAACCGTCGGCCTGTACCCCACGCAGCTCTACGAGACGGTCAGCATGGTCCTGCTGATCCTGGTGCTGCTCGCGTACTACCCGTACCGCCGGCACGACGGGCAGTTGATGGTGGTGGTGATGATCGGGTACGCGATCCACCGGTTCATCAACGAGTCGCTGCGGATCGAGCCGTCGTACAACGGCGGGCTGACACTGTCGCAGTGGGGGAGCGTCATCGTGCTCGGCTCGGCGCTCGCCATCGAGGCGTACCTGTGGCGGGTCATGCCGTCGCGCTGGTCCGCGACCGCTCCGCAACCCGCTCCCGCCCCGGCCGGAGAGAAACCGGCGTGAGCGGGTCGAACTCGAGCGGCGAGCGAAGGATCACGCGCACCTTCGCTCGCCGCTCGGGCTCGGACCCATAGGATCCCTCGTCGCACCACTCCGCGGTGGGACGAGGCGTTTCCTGGAAGTGATGCGACAGTTCAGGACGGGATCGGGGTGAGGACCTCGAGCACTTCGACAGCGGGGCGGTCGCCCGTGTAGATGACGCCGAGGCGGCCGTACGTGAGCGCGCCGGGTTCGACGCCGAACCAGCCGGCCATTTCTTCGCTCAGGGTCACGCGAAGGAACCCGACCGGCTCGATCCGCCGCAGCATGTCGTGCTGGATGAGGACGCGGCCGAGTGGAGTCTTCCCCTCGACAATCGCCTCGCGAACCGCCGACGGGCAGACGCCGAGGTTGATGCGCACCAACCCGAACTGAACCACGGCACCCGTGTCCCGGGTCGTGAGCAGGATCTTGCGGGCGTACTCGTTGCCGGTCCGGCGCGCGTCGAGCACCCGCACGTCCACCGGGGAGCGGTAGAACTCCTCGACCGTGACGGTCATGTGGTGCGTGTGGACGAGGAGCTTGTGGTAGGGTTGCGGCACGTCCCCGGCGGGGACCTCGACCGCGTCGGGCCGGTCGGGCGAGTCTGGGAACGAGTGGTAGAGGTGATCGACCGTGGGGGCGGTGGTCAGCATCTCGCGACCCCTGGGGGCAGGAACCCGGGTGAGAGGTATGCGAGGGATACCGCGGCCGCGGACCGGCATTACAGCCCCGGCCCGCGTCACCGCCCGAGTTGCACGAACTGCGTGACGCCCTGCCGGGGGAGTTCGCCCTTCTCCAGAACGGTGTCCACGAGGTAGTAGAGGAACTCGCGGAACTCGGTCGGCTCGACCTCGTCGGCGAGGCTCTCGGCCTTCGCGCGGAACTTGTCCACGAGCTTGTCGGCCCTCTCGAACACCTTGGCGGCGAAGTACAGGTGCCGCACGCGGGCGACGAGTTCTTCGGCTCCGGTGCCGTCGGTGCGGGCGGTGCCGATGAGGTGCAGCAGTTCCTCGCGCTGCGCCGGCGACGAGCCTTCGAGCGCGAGTGCGAGCAGCAGTGTCGGGCGGGCGGCGCACACGTCCTGCCCGGAGACCAGTTTGTTGTCGGAGTCGCCGGTCCAGTCCTTGATGTCGTTGAGGATCTGGAATGCGACGCCGACGTTGCGGCTGAAGTCGGCGATCATCTTCTCGTACTTGTCGACCGGCCCCGCGAGCCGCACGCCGGTGTACAGCGCCGCCTCGAACGCCGGGCTCGTCTTGAGCGCGTAGATCTTCAGCGCGTCGAGCGTCGTGAGCGCCTTGTTCTTCGCGTCGCGCCACAGCAGTTCCGCACCCTGCCCCTCCGAGAGTTTCATGTGGGCGTCGGCGAGTTTGTCGAGCACGTCGGCCGCGACCTCGGCCCCGAGTTCCTTGCGGTCACGGGACACGAGCCGGTAGCCGAGGCCGATGAGGTAGTCGCCGACGTTGATCGCGGTGCCGACGCCGTGGACGCGGTGCAGCGTCTCCGCGCCGTACCGGAACGAGTCGTCGTCCTCGATGTCGTCGTGAACGAGGCTCGCCTTGTGGAACGTCTCGATGGCCAGCGCCGCCCGCTTCACCGGGTCGGTCAATTCCCAGCCCGAGTCGGAGAGCGTGGCCGGCGCGCCGCGGAGGGCGTCGTAGGCGGCGAGGGTGATGAACGGCCGCGACCGCTTGCCCCCGCGGGCGAGGAAGTCGTAAGCGATCGACTCGTGCGTGCGGAGCGGGTCGGCCTCGGGTGACGCGGCCCGGGCGCGAGGGACCAACCTTGTCAACTCGGGCTCCTCGAACATCGCGTTCGCGGCCCGCATCAGGTGCACGTACGTCTTCGTCTTCTGCCCGGCGGGCGGGGTGTGCAGGTCGATCGACTCAAACACCCAGTCGTTGTCCACCGACGTGTTCTTGCAGTTGCTCGACAGCAGCGGGGTGGCGACGCACGGGATGCCGGCGAGCAGCACCTTGTCGAACGCCTTCTCCAGCACGTTAAGGCACGCGACGCCGACGATGGCGTCGATGTGGCCCGACACGATGATCTTCAGGACGATCGGGGTGCCCTCGCTCACGAGCACCTTGTACCCGAGCTGCTCGGCCTTCGTGCGGAAGTCGCCGACCTCGCACGCCCCGCACTTCTTGCAGTCGAGGCCGAGTTCGTCGTACTCGGCCGGGCACCCCTCGGCGTTCTTGAGGCAGTGCGGGAGGAGCATGAGCCGGCGGTGGAACGGGACCGCGGCGACCTGCTCGCGCCAGAACTCGTTCGTGAGCATCACCATCGTGAAGCCGAGGTACGTCCCGCCCAGGCCGAGCGACGACAGGATGCCCTCGGCCATCTCCTTCGTCGAGTCCTTGTTGAGCGGCTTCGACTTGTCGACGGTCTTGCAGAACGCCGCGACGGCGGCGCGCACCTTGTCCCGCAGCTCGCGAGTCTCGGGCACCGCCTTGAACGCGGCGGTGCTGAGCTTCGGCGGCTTGCTGGGCGCGGCCTCGGTCGCGACTTCGAGTTCGGCTTCGGCGACGGTCACGGCGAGTCCCTGGCAGCGGGGAATGGGCAGGGCAAGGATACGAGCCGGCGCACGTGCCGGCAGGGTGGCGGGGTCCGTACCAGTGTGCCAGAACCCGCGGCGGATTCAAATGAAAACGGCGCTTGCGGGGCGGTCGCCCCCGTGGTTACCTGATACAGAACGATCACCACCCGCCGATACCCCGTCCCGCCCGGAGTCTTTCACACCATGACGCGAATCCTCTCCGCCCTGCTCCTGCTCGCCCCCCTCCACGCGGCAAAGGCCGACGAGAAGGTCGACCCCTACGACCAGTCGAAGGTCGCGCTCGAAGTCGAGCCGCCGGCCGACTTCAAGGGCAAGCGCATTCTCGTCATTGCCGGCCGGCAGAGCCACGGCCCCGGCGACCACGAGTTCTTCGCCGGCTGCGCCATCCTTTGCAACCTCCTGAAGCAGACCGACGGCGTGTTCCCGATCATGGCCCGCGATGGGTGGCCCAAGAACGAGAAGCTGTTCGACAGCGCCGACTGCATCCTGATGTACATGGACGGCCGCGGCGGGCACCCGGTCGTGCAGGGCGACCGGATGAAGCTGATCCAGAAGCAGATCGACCGCGGGTGCGGGTGGGTGAACCTGCACTACGCGGTGGACTACCTCCCGCAGCACGGCAAGACCGTCCTCGGGTGGATGGGCGGGTACTACGAGCCGAACTACTCGATCAACCCGCACTGGGACGCCGAGGTCCGGGCGCTACCGAAGCACCCGATCACCCGCGGGGTGAAGCCGTTCACGATCCGCGACGAGTGGTACTACGGGATGCGGTTCCCGGACGACACCAAGGGGCTGACGCCGATCCTGCAAGCGCTGCCGCCGGACAACACCCGGAACACCGAGTACACCAAGGGCCGCAAGGGCGAGATCGAGACGATGGCGTGGGCCTACGAGCGGCCCGACGAGGCGAAGGGCCGCGGGTTCGGGTTCACCGGCGGGCACTTCCACCGCAACTGGGCCGACGAGAACTTCCGCCGCGTCGTGGTCAACGCGATCCTGTGGACCGCGAAGGTCGAAGTCCCCGAGGCCGGCGCGCCGGTGAAGTTCGACCCGGCCGACCTGAACAAGAACCTCGACAAGAAGGGCAAGGGCGAGTTCAAGCCGATCCTGCCGCCGGAGCCGAAGAAGTGAGTTGTTGGCGAGCGCGACCCAGTGCCGCCACGGTGAAGATGAGCGGGTACAGCTTCTCGAAGTACCACAGCTTCGCGAAGTAGAACCCGATGGGGCTCGGGTCGCGGAAGCGGCCCGACTCCACCGCCTCGACGAGCCACGTCACGCCGCGCTCGACAGGCGAAGGTTCCTCCGGTCGCTGACGCTCCCGGCTCGCCAAGTCAATCAGCACCTCGACCGCCAGCGCCGTCTCCTCGACGCTCGACGGACAGTCCTTGTCGCCGCCCCACCCGCCGTCGGCGTTCTGCACCGACATCAGGTAAGTGACGCCGCGTTGACACTCGGGCGATTCCTTCATCTCGAGATCGCGGTAAGCCGCGAGAACGCGCGCCGTGCCGTACACAGGGTTGATGTCGTCCTTCGCGTGCTGGTTGCCGAACCACAGCGGCAACCACGATCCGTCGGGCCGTTGCTCCTTTGCGAGATAGCTCAGAGACTTGTCCGTTCGCCCGGGTAATTTGAACCAGATTGGATTGGCGAATGCGATCGCCCGCAAAGCGTGGGCTGTGAGGTCAGCGCCACTTCGGTCGAAGGGAAGTGTTCCCCAACCACGGCAAAAGGTCGGGAACCCACCATCCCGGTTCTGTAACCCTTTGACCCAATGGTTCCCTCGCTGGATGGGCTCAGTTTCAGATGGCTCCTGTCGAGCCCGTGGAGTGTCCATGAGCGAACCAACCGCCAGCATCGCCCCGGGCGTGTCGTCGCAGTCGGGCACGCCGCCGGGGAGGTCGGTCCAGGCCCAGCCGCCGGGGTCGGCTCCGGTGTACGGGTGGCGCTGCTTGTATTGCTGACCGAGCAGCCACGCGAGGATCGGTTCCTTCGTGTCGAGCGAGTCAAGGTCGCCGGCGGCGGCGAGGGCGTTCACCGAGAGCGTCGTCACCCACGTCGCGAGGTTCGTGTCGATCAGCCAGCTCCCGTCGGGCCGCACCGACTCCACGAGGAACCGCACGCCCTCGTCGATCACCTGCTGCTCGGCCGCACTGCGGCGGCGGCGGATCGACGACAGCGCCATCACGACGAAGCTCGTCAGCGGCGTCGCTTCGAGGTAGCCGCCGGACGTCGGCTGGATCCGCCGGAGAACCCGAAGGGTTCTCCCCTTCGCGAGCCACCGCAGCGGAGCCGTGACCGGGTTCAGCGTGCCGCGGTGGTAGTGGACGCATTGGCCGATCGCGATGAGCGCCGGCAGCGCGTAACTCACGACCGGCATCTTCGCGAAGCGGTACCAACTCTGGGGCAGCGCCGCGGCCTCGAACGGCAGCCGCGGCACCTCCTTCCACGGCACCATTCGGGCCAGCGCGCACGTCATCAGGATCGGCACGGAAAACGTGCGGTCCTTGCCGTAGCGACGGCGGATCGCCTCGGCCCGCTGCTCGGGTCTCCGCCCGCCGCGGACGTTCAGGTACGCCTCGACCCTCTCGACGGCCGCCGGGTAGTCCCGGTCCATCGCGATCATCTTGAGTGCCGCCCGCACGAGCATCGTCGTGGAGATGTTCGAGAGGCTCTTGGTCGTGTCGCCCCAGCCGCCGTCCTCGTTCTGGTGGTCGGCGAGCCACTTCATGCCGGCGTCGATGAGTTCGCGGTGCGTGAACGGGTTGACGAGGTGCAGCGCCATCACCGCCGTCGCGGTCGAGAGCGCCGACGTGGACAACTCACCGACCCAGTGCCCGGCCGGCACCCGCTCGGCGAGGAGCGCGTCGCGGGCGGTGACGTACGCGGATTGGAGGCGTTCGGGGGGGATCATGAAGTGAAGAGTAGCCACGGATGGGCACGGATGAAACACGGATAAGAGCAGAAGCTCGGCCGCAAAAAAGCACAAAAGGTGCACAAAAGAGAATTCATGATGAAACCCGAGGTTGCATCTCGTTCAATTGTGTGACTTTTGTGCTTTTTTGCGGCCAATCTCTTCTGCTCTGTCACAGCCCCAAGCTGTCGAGGTCGTCCACGAGCTTGTCGAGGTCGTCCTTCGGCCCCTGCGGCTTGCTGTCCTGCCGCTTCGGAATGCCGATGGTCGCGCCGACCGCGGAGCGGCCGTCGTTCACCAACTCGCGGTCGCGCTCCTGCACCGCGGCCGAGAGCGCGTCGCCCACGTCGCCGCCGAACAGCCGGCTCAGGTCGATCTTCAGTCCGCCCAGGGCCCCGGTCTCGGCCCCGGCGATGGCCGGCAACTTGTACTCGGGGAAGATGATCGCCTGCTGCGGGCACACGCGGGAGCACGCCGGGCACCCCTTCTTGCACTGGTCCTGGTTCTCGGTGATGATCCGCTCCAGCGAATCGACGCCGTACACCCCGAACAGGCAGAAGTCGAGGCACTCGAGGCAGTTCGTGCAGCGGCTGTAGTCGATGACCGGGTACCACCGCCGGCCGGCCGCCGCGAGCAGCGCCTCGGGCGCGAACGCCGCGTGCTGCGGCTCCACCTCCGGCTTCGCGAGCGCCAGCCCGAGTTGCAGCACCGGCGTGTTCGTGGCGGCCCTCTCGCGGGCCTTCGCCTCCCGGCGCTCTCCGCACTCCGCCGCGATCCGCCGCACCTCGGCGACGAACGCCTCGTGCTTGTTCGCGTCCCGCAGGTCGAGCGTGTAGATGTGCCGGTCGGGGATGTCGCCGGTCGCCCCGATGGCCGGCGGGCGGTCCACCGGCGTGTCGGTCTCGGCCTCGCCGTCGTCGTCGTCGGACGGCGGCTTGAGCTTCGTTTCGCCGAACTGGCCCTTCACGCCGTCGCGGTCGAGGAGCCAGAACGCGGCCCGCGGGTACAGCCATGACAGCACGACCATGTCGCCCTTCACCGACCCGAGGAACAGCCGGCCGGTGTGGTCCGGGCCGAGGTCGTACAGGTTCGGGACCACCGACACTTCGAGGTCGGGCTCCATGATGAGCGCGGCAACGATGCTCTCTTCGAGAGACCGCTTCCCGGGGTGCTTGCCGGGCGCTTGCGACAGGACGACGGTGAGGCGGGATCGGGCCATACGCGCTCCGGGAACGGTCATTCGTCGTCGGACATCTTATTCACCTGGCCCTTGAGAATCCGCTGAGTGGCGTCCCAGCCGGCCTCCAGGTGCGTGAAGTACGCGTCCACGTCGAGCGTGTCGGCGAGGTCGCCGCGGAACTCGAACAGGTGGCCCTTTCCGTACCCGTCCACGTTGATCGTGCCCGGGTCTTCGAGCAGCGCGGCGTTGAACCGGACGATCCGGCCCTCGAGCGGGGCGTACAGGCCGGACGTGGCCTTCTGCGTCTCGATGTACCCGATCTCCTGCTTCGCGGTCACGAGGCCGGGCTCGATGCGCCACTCGAGGAAGTACACGTCCTGCATGAGCCGCACGGCGTAGCTCGTGAAGCCGAACAGGTGCGGGCCGTCGGTGCCGGGGCGGCACCACATGTGGTTCTTGCAGTAGCGCAAGTCGCCCGGCAGCGGGGCCGGGTGCTTGCCCATCAGGAATGTGCGGGGCTCGGGCATTCAACATTCACCGCAGAGAACGCAGAGACCGCAGAGGAAAACGAAGTCAGGCGGGAAAATTCCGAACGAGTCGTTTGAAACCGTCCACCACACGAGTGACGTTAAAGTTCATCAACAACCCGAGGTGAAGGCCGGTCAGCTTCAGGTAGGTGAGAACCTGGGCTTCGTGGATCGGGTCTAACCGCTCAACGGACTTCAACTCAACAATGACCAGATCATTCACCACGAGGTCGAGTCGGAACCCGCAATCGACCTGAATGCCCCGGTACACGACCGGGAGGGCTTTTTGCCGCTCCACACGGAATCCGCGGTCGAGTAATTCGTATTCGAGACACGCCTCGTACGCGTTCTCCAAGAGCCCGGGGCCGAGTTCGCGATGCACCGCGATCGCCGCATCGATGACCGCCGCTGAGATCGAATTGAGTTTCTCCCTCATTTCTGGGTCTCCTCTGCGGTCTCTGCGTTCTCTGCGGTGAATCCCCGTTATGTGTACCGCGAGCTAATGTACTGCGGGTCGAAGAACGCGGGCAGGTGGCGGTCGATCTGGATGAGCCCGTCGCGGGAGCAGTCGATGCTCTCGCCCTGGACCGACAGCCAGCCCTCCTGCTCCAGCTTCGCGAGGGCGTCGCGGAACGCCTCGCGAACGTCCACGCCGTACTTGTCGCGGAAGTAGCCGACGTCGAGGTGCCCGGTCTTCAGCAGCAGCACGACCTCGCGGACGAGCCGGTCGCGCTCGGTGGTCGGGAACGCCCGCCCGAGCGGCAACTCGTTCGCGGTCAGCTTCTCGATGTACTGCTCCCAGGTGTCCACGTTCTGGACGTGGACGCCGTTGACGTGCCCGAACGACGCGACGCCGGTGCCGAACATGTCGGCCCCCCGCCACAGCGCCTCGCGGTACACGAACTTCGTCTTCGCCTTGTCCTTCACCACGGTCGTCGCGCTCGACACCGCGTACCCGGCCTTCTCCAGTTCCTCGAAGGCGTACTTGGTCCACGCCCGCTTGGTCGGCCAGTCGGCCACCGCGAGCGCCGGCTCGTCGTTGCCGATCACCTTCAGTTCCTTGGAGAACACCGTGTTGTAGGGCAGCTCCATCTGGTAGATCGTGACGCAGTCGGGGGCCATCGCGATGGTCTTGGCGATGCACGTCCGCCAGTTGTCCCAGTCCTCGCCGACCATGCCGGCGATGAGGTCGAGGTTGATCTGCGGGAACCCGAGGTCGCGCGCCCAGCCGAACGCCCGATAGATCTCGTCTTCAAGGTGAGCGCGGCCGTTGAACTGGAGGATCTCCGGCTTGAAGTTCTCGACGCCGAGGCTCAGCCGCGTGACGCCGTGCTTGCGGAGCATCTCCAGCTTGTGCTTCTGGAGCGTGCCGGGCTCGCACTCGAACGTCACCTCGCGGGCCTGGTCCCACGGCATGATGCCGCGCAGCTTCGTCATCAGGCCGTCGAGTTGCGACGCGCTCAGGTACGACGGGGTGCCGCCGCCGAAGTAGACGTAGTCGAGCGGCCGGCCGCCGACGCACGCCGTCTTGCTCAGGAGCTCGACCTCCTTCGTCAGCGCGTCGAGGTAGACCTCGATGTCCTTCGCGTTCTTGTCGGTGTAGACGCGGAAGTAGCAGAACTTGCACCGCTTGCGGCAGAACGGGATGTGCAGGTACAGCCCGAGCGGCGTGCCGGGCTTCGGCGGGGAGTTGAAGGTGCGCTCGGCGTCGGCCGCGAACGAGTTCTTCCAGAACGAGAACTGCGGGTAGTTCGCGATGAAGTAGTTGCCCAGCCCGGTCTTTTCTTGCTCTACGGCTGTCATCCCGCACCCCGTGGTTCGAGCCCCTCGGCACCCCACACGCCGTCCCGTAACTCGTGCAAGGCCATACCCATCGGCCCCGCCAATCTTTCAGGCACTGGTCCCTGATCGCCCCACCCGGCCGGCAATCTCGTTACACTCGCGATACGTCGTGTTACTGCCGGGTGACGTCTTCTTTGCAGTGTACCCCGAACACGTCGGCTCCCGCACGGGGTTTAACTCCTTCTGAGGGTTTAGCATGCGTCGGCTCTTCGCCTGGTTGCCGGGGGCGTCACTGGCCGCCCTCGGGCTCGTCCTCGCCGCGACCCCGACGCCCACCCGGGCCGGGGACATCAACTTCAACGAGGACTTCGCGCTCGCGAAGGACCGCACGACGGCCCTCAAGCAGCTCATCCCGGGCACCGAAGATTATTACTACTACCACGCCCTGCACTACCTGAACACCGGCCAGTTCGAGAAGATCGATGCCCTCGTCGGCCCGTGGCACACGCGGCACAACCAGACCGCACGCCTGACGGAAATCCAGACCCGCCGCGTCCTCCTGACGTTCGACAAGAACCCCGAGCAGACCCTCGCGTACCTCCGCAATCACCTCGGGCTGAGTTTCAACCACCAGAAGGAAACGGTCAACGACGCCGTCAACCTGCCCGTCGCGCTCGACCAGAACCTCATCAGCCGCGAGGCGCTGCGGCGGACCTCGCTCACCTGGGGGAACCTCGACAACTTCGAGGACCCGGCCCTCGACTGGCTCGCGGCCAAGGACGACCTCGGGTGGGAGCGGCGGCGCAACCTGCTCCAACGGCTCACCCGGCCCGACGTCGCGGACCTGCCCAGGATGGTCGCCGCCGACCTCGACTCGACCTACGCCGGCGAGTTCGGCTACCTCGGGGTCCACAAGCACATGACCCTCGCCCAGCTCGACGAGCTGCTCAAGCTCAGCCCGGGGGTGCGGAACCAGCACGCCTTCGTCACCACCTACCTCACCAAGCTCCAGCCCGGCGCAGACGAGGACTGGAAGCGGGACCGCAAGGTCACGCTCGCGTACCTGGAGCGGCTCGGCCAGTTCACCGCCGGCCTGAGCGACGTTCACAACCCGCTCAAGGCCCACGTCGGGTTCCACCGGCTCGCGTTCGACCGGGCCGGCGACGTGTACGACAAGGCCCGGTTCGTTGCGTATCTCGCGCTCCCGCGGAAGCAGGGGTACATGTGCTCGGCGATCAACAACGACCGGCACCTGAACCAGAACCCGGCGCAACTCAACGCCGACTACACCGCGGTCACCCTGATGCCACCGGTCCGCAGCGACGAGCCGCTCGTCCGCAGCTACCTGAAGCAGTTCTTCAGCGACGACAAGGCCTCGACGAAGGAGTTCGAGCCGTACATCTACGACGACTACCTGACCCGACTGTTCGCCGAGACGCAGATCGAGCTCGGCCGCGGCGACCCGGAGGCGTGGGCGTCGAAGCTCTCCCCCGAGGCGTTCCGCGCGCTCAAGGACCGGATCGACATCGACTTCGCGTTCACCAACACGACCGACTACGCGGCCGACGAGCCGGTCGCCCTGCAGTTGCACGTCAAGAACGTGCCGAACATGCTCGTGAAGGTGTTCGAGGTGAACACCGGGACCGTGTACAAGGCCCGACCGGTCGAGATCGACACCGACATCAACCTCGACGGCCTCGTCGCCAACACCGAGCGGTCCGTCAAGTACGACGACGCCCCGTTCCGCCGCGTCCCGCGGAAGTACGAGTTCCCCGAACTGAACAAGCCGGGCGTGTACGTGATCGACTTCATCGGGGCCGGCAAGAGCAGCCGGGCGCTGGTCCGCAAGGGCCGGCTGCGGCCGCTCATCGCCACCGGCCCGGCCGGCCAATCGGTCCGCGTCGTGGACGAGCGGAACCGCCCGGTGCTCGACGCGAGCCTGTGGCTCAGCAGCGCCGAGTACCGGGCCGATAAGGACGGGGTGATCACGGTTCCGTTCACCGCCGAGCCGGGCCGCCGCCCGGTGGTCCTGAGCCGCGGCGACTTCGCGTGCCTGGAGTTCATCGACCACAGGCCCGAGGGCTACCGCCTCGCGGCCGGCATCCACGTCGCCCGCGAGAGCCTGCTCACCCAGCGTATCGCCCCGGTCCTGGTCCGGGCCGGGCTGTTCATGAACGACACCCCGGTGTCGCTCAAGCTGCTCGAAGACGTGAAGCTCCGCGTCGTGTCGGTCGACCACAGCGACATCCCGACCTCGGCCGAGGTGCCCGCGTTCCAACTGTTCGAGGACCGCGAGGCGGTCCACGAGATCCGCGTCCCGGCCCGGCTCAAGTCGCTCACCGTGACCCTCACCGCCCGCGTCAAGAACGTCGGCACCGGGAAGCACACGGACCTGATCGCCGCGAAGGCGTTCGACCTGAACGAGATCGAGCGGACCGACAAGATCGAGGACCTGCACCTCGCCCGGTTCGCGAGCGGGTACGCGATCGAACTGCTCGGCCGCAGCGGCGAGTCGCGGGCGGACCGCATGGTCCACGTCTCGCTCAAGCACCGCGACTTCAAGCGGCCGATCGACGTGTCGCTGAAGACCGACCCGCTCGGCCGCGTCGCCCTCGGGCAACTCGCCGACATCGCCACCGTGACCGCCCGCGGCCCGGAGGGGACCGCCCACACCTGGACCCTCTCGACCGACGCGCACACGTTCCGCCAGGTGGTCCACGCGAAGGCCGGGGAGACCGTCACCCTGCCGTACCTCGGCGTGGCCGGCGTGCCGTCCCGCGAGGAGTACGCGCTGTTCGAGGTCCGCGGCAGCGACATCCGTTCCGACAGGTTCGCAGCAATCGCTGTGGCCAACGGCCGCGTCGAACTCCGCGACCTGCCGGCTGGCGACTACGACCTGTACCAGAAGCGGACCGGCGAGCGCGTCCGGGTCCGCATGGTGGCCGGCACCGTCGAGGCCGGGTTCGTCCTCGGCGCGACCCGGCACATGCAACTTCCCGGCCTCAAGCCGGTCGCGGTCGAGTCGGTGGTCGCCGACAAGGACAACGTCACGATCCGGCTCCGCGACGAGTCGAAGTTCACCCGGGTCCACGTGTTCGCGACCCGCTACCAGCCGGCGTTCAGCGCGTTCGCCGACCTCAGCCGGGTCCGCGACGCGGAACTCGGCGGCACCGTCCCCGGGCACGCCGAGTCCGTGTACCTGACCGGCCGCAACATCGGCGACGAGTACCGCTACGTGCTCGACCGCCGCGGGCAGAAGAAGTACCCCGGGAACATGCTGGAGCGGCCGGCGCTGCTGCTGAACCCGTGGGCGGTCCGCACCACCGAGACCGGCGAGCAGGTCGCGCAGGGCGGCGACGCGTTCGGGGCCGGCGGCAAGTTCGACCCGGGCCGGTCCATTCCCCCGGCGACCCCGCCCCAGTCCCCGGGGTGGGCCGCGCCGACGTCCGGCGACTTCGCGAACCTCGACTTCCTCGCCGACGCCGCGGCCGTGGCGGTCAACCTCGTCCCGGACAAGGACGGCACCATCACGCTGACCCGCAAGGAGGTCGGCCCGCACGCGCTGGTTCACGTCATCGCCGTGGACCCGCTCGGCACCACGCTCCGCACCGCGACGCTCGCCGAGACCCCGGCGCACTTCGTGGACCTGCGGCTCCGCAACGGGCTCGACCCGGCCCGGCACTACACGCAGCAGAAGCAGGTGAGCCTCGTGGCGCCGAAGGAGGCGTTCGCGATCGCCGACGTCGCGGGCAGCCGGTTCCAGGCCTACGACAGCCTCGCGAAGGTGTACGCCTACTACGCGACCCTCTCGAAGAACCCGACGCTCACCGAGTTCGGGTTCGTCCTCGGGTGGCCGAAGCTGAAAGCAGAAGAGAAGCGGGCGCTGTACTCGCAGTTCGCCTGCCACGAGTTGAGCTTCTTCCTCTCGAAGAAGGACCCGCGGTTCTTCACCGAGGTCGTGAAGCCGTACCTGAAGAACAAGAAGGACAAGACGTTCCTCGACCACTACCTGCTGGGCGACGACGTGAGCCGCTACCTGAAGCCGTGGGAGTACGGCCGGCTGAACACGGTCGAGCGCGTGCTGCTCGCGGCCCGCACCCCCGGCGAGCCGGACAGGACCGCCCGGCACCTCACCGACCTGCTCCGGCTCATCCCGCGGAACGTCGACAAGGAACTGTTCGTGTTCAACGTCGGGGTGGACTCGGGCGGGCTCAGCAGCGACGACGCGGTGACCGAGAAGCTCAAGGCCGAGGTCGCCCGGCAGGAGGACAGCAAGAAGCTCTCCGAGAACCTGCACCGCGACCGCGACGGGTCGATCCGGGGGGGGGGTGCGCCGGGGGAAGCGGCCCCGACTGCCGACAGCGTGGCGCTGGCACTCCCGGGGATGGCCGGCGGCAAGGGCGGACCCGCCGCCACGAAGCCCGAGGCCGCAAAGCAGCGCGAGGCCGAGACCAAGGCCGTGAAGGAGATGAGCGACGGTAAGCGGGACAAGGAGGCGGGCGTCGAGCAGTTCTTCGACGGGAACCTCGACAAGCGGCAGACGGTGCGCCGACTGTACCGCAAGCTCGACCCGACCCAGGAGTGGGCCGAGAACAACTACTACAAGATCCGCATCCAGCAGCAGGTCGCGGACCTCGTGCCGGTCGCCGAGTTCTGGCACGACTACGCGAGGCACGACGGGAAGTCGCCGTTCCTGTCGCGGCATCTGGGCGACGCGAGCCGCAACTTCACCGAGATGATGTTCGCGCTGGCGGTCCTCGACCTGCCGTTCGAGGCCGGCAAGCACGACGTGCAGTTCGCGGGCGGCCGCATGACGCTGACCCCGGCGAACCACCTAATCGCGTTCCACGAGGAGGTCCGCCCGGCCGACGGCCCCGGCGGGCAGATCCCGATCCTGGTGAGCGAGAACTTCTACCGCCACGGGGACCGGTACCGCGAGGAGGGCGGCGAGACGTACGACAAGTTCGTGACCGGCGAGTTCGTCGTCCACACGGTGTACGGGTGCCAGGTGGTGGTCACCAACCCGACCTCGTCGCGGCAGAAGCTGAGCGTGCTGCTCCAACTGCCGGTCGGCGCGATCCCGGTCCTCACCGGCCAGTTCACCCGGAGCGTGCCGCTGGACCTGGAGCCGTACCGCACGCAGACGCTCGACTACTTCTTCTACTTCCCGCGGGCCGGTACGTTCCCGCACTTCCCGGTCCACGTCGCGAAGAACGAGCAGTTCGTCGCGGCCGCCCAGCCGACGACGTTCAACGTGGTCGCGAGGGCCACGAAGGTCGACACGACCTCGTGGGACCACGTGTCACAGCACGGCACGAGCGAGGAGGTGCTCGCGTTCCTGAACCGCGAGAACGTCCGCGCCCTGAACCTGGACAAGATCGCGTTCCGCATGAAGGACCGGCCGTTCTACGAGGCGACCGTGCGCCTCCTGGCCGAGCGGCACCTGTACCACCCGACGCTGTACAGCTACGGCGTCCACCACGCCGACGTGCCGACGGCCCGGCAGTTCCTGATGCACTCGGACCAACTGGCCCGCGAGGTCGGCGGCCCGATCGACACGCCGCTGTTCACGCTCGACCCGGTCGAGCGCGGCCTGTACGAGCACCTGGAGTACAAGCCGCTGGTCAACGCCCGGGCGCACGCGCTGGGCAACCGGCGGCAGATCGTCAACGACGCGTTCCTCGCCCAGTACCACGGCTTCCTCAAGACGCTGACGTACAGCAACGACCTCGACGACGCCTCGCTCCTCGCCACCGTGTACTACCTGCTCCTCCAGGACCGGGTCGAGGAGGCGATCGAGACGTTCGGCCGCGTCAGTGCCGACAAGGTGCCGACGCGGGTGCAGTACGACTACTGCGCCGCGTACCTGGAGATGTTCAAGGCCGAGCCGAAGCAGGCCCGCGCGATCGCCACCGCGTACCAGTTCCACCCGGTGGACCGGTGGCGGAACGCCTTCGCCGCGGTCGTCGCCCAGGTGGACGAGATCGAGGGCCGGGCCGGCAAGGTGATCGACAAGGACGACCGGAACCAGAACCAGGGCGGGCTGGCCGCGACCGAGCCGAACGTGGAACTGACGGTGACCGCCGAGGGCGTGAACCTGACGTACCAGAACGTCGACGCGGTGCGCATCAACTACTACCTGATGGACGTCGAGCTGCTGTTCAGCTCCAGCCCGTTCGTACAGCGGGCCGCGGGGCAGTTCTCGACCATCAAGCCGAACGCGACCGATTCGGTGAAGCTCCCCGGCGGGCGGACCAAGCACACGCACCCGCTCCCGGCCGAGTTCCAGGGCCGCAACGTGCTCGTCGAGGTGACCGCCGCCGGGAAGACCCGCACGGTGTCGCACTTCGCGAGCACGATGACGGTGAACACGTCCGAGAACTACGGGCAGTTGCAGGTGACCGAGACGTCCGGCGGCAAGGCGGTCGGCAAGGTGTACGTGAAGGTGTACGCCCGGCTGCACGACGGGTCGGTGAAGTTCCACAAGGACGGGTACACCGACCTCCGCGGCCGGTTCGACTACTCGTCGGTCAACACCCCGGAGCGGCTGGCGATCGACCGGTTCGCGATCCTCGTGCTGAGCGAGGACCGCGGGGCCGTGATCCGCGACGTGGCCCCGCCGCAGCGGTGAGGTGGCGCACCGTGAAACGCCGAGCGGCCGCCCCATTCGGGGCGGCCGCTCGCTTGCTTGGTGGGGCCGGTCTTCTTGCCCGCCTACCGTTCTCTCCTTTCGGCGAGCCGCGTCACTTCTTTTCGAGGATGCGCTTCTTGATCGTCTCGGCGTGGTCCTTCCAGGCCTTGAGGAAGGCGTCCCAGGCCTTCACCTTCGCCGGATCGGCCCCGGCCCGGGTCTCGCGGGTGGCCACGTCGGTGCTCGTCAGGACGCGGTTCGCGGCGGTGTCCGGGCCGGCGTAGAACGCGAGCAGGTTCCCCAGGGCCGCCTCGCGGACCGCGAGCCGGGGGTCGTCCAGCATCTCGACCAGCTTGTCGAGGCCGGCGACCGCGGCGGTGCGGTCCCGCATGTCGGCCGACGAGTACCCCCGCATTAGTTGAGCGAAGAGGTCGGCCGTCTCCCGTTCCCACCCCTTGTTCAAGCTCCCCTTCACCAGCACGTCGGTGTTCTCGGGGGACCGGGCGACCCAGTTGCTCAGCGCGACGATGGCCGCCTGGCGGACGTAGCTCCGGGACTCGAAGCTGAGCAGGTCCAGGAGGTCCTTGAGCAACTCGCCGGAGTCGGTGCCGTCCATGATCGCGGCCTGGGCGTACGCGGCCCACTGGGTCGGGTACAGGATCGCGATGATTTCCCCCGGCGACATCCCGGGCCGGAACTTGTCGGACGGGTCCGTGACGAGCCGCTCCTTGAGCAGCACGCGGACCCCGTCGGGGGCCGAGAGCCCCCTCTGCGCGTCGCTCAGCGTCTTCTGCACGGACCGGCCGAACTCGGCCTCGATCGTGGGGATCTTGCTCGGCTGCAACTCGTCCTTCGGGGCCGGGTGCGGGTCGGAGAGCTGGCCGGTCCTGCTGTCCCAGGCGACCTCGGACCACACGGGCAGCGCGTCGAACTTCTTGAACCGCGTCGGGGCGGCGAAGTCGGTGCTCCCGCGGACGGTGACGAGCCGCGCATCGGTCCGCGGCTTCTCGCCGCCCAGGGGCGTGCCGGGAACGAACGCGGTCGCGGCCTGCACGAGCACCTCGGCCTTCTCGTCGCGCAGGTGGAGGTCCCACACCTCGGTTCCCACGCGGACCCGGACCTTCGCGCCGCCCGGCTTGCCCGCGGTCACGTAGACGCGGCCGGCGTCGACCGTGAGATCGCCGTCGAGGCCGCCCGCCGGCGGGTGGAACCGGACCCGCGACTCCATCAGCGCGGGCCGCGCGAGCACCTGTTCCGGGAGGTTCCCCCACAGGTGAACTCCGACCCCGGTGGCGAGCTTCACGTCGGCCTTGTACCCGGGGAGCGCGACGACCTGCTCGTTGGCGCGGACCGCGGGCTTCCCGGCCGGGTCCAGCCGCGTCCACCGGCCGGACGGGTCGGCGGGCCGGGCGATGACGATCACGTTGGCCGACTCGACCCGCCCGACTTCCTCGTTCCCCCCGAGCGGGACGAGGTCCTCGGGCTTCACCGCAACCCCCTTCGGGTCCGGCACGTCGGCCTTCTTGGGTTCGGGCGGCTCCACCTTCTTCGGCTCGGGGGCCTCGGCCTTCTTCGGATCGGGCGTGTCGAGTTTCTTCGGCTCGGGGGCCTCGGCCCTCTTCGGATCGGCCGGCTTCGGATCGGCCTTGGCGACGACCGTCGTCGGGGGCGGGGCCACGACCGCGGCCGAGGCCGACGAGGTGTCGGGCGGGGTGGGCTGGGTCCGCGGCAGCGCGAGGAAGACCGCGACCGCCAGGGTCGCCGCGACGACACCGACGGCGGTCACCAGCCCGACGCGGCCGGCCCACGAGTCGGACTCGGCGAACCGCTTCATGCCGAGGAGCAGCGCCGCGTCCGGGTCGTCGGCGTCGGGCCGCTCCGCCGCCGTCGGGATGACGCCGCCGACCGGGGTGGTCTTGCCCGGCTTGCGGCGGGGGTCCGACGCCGGCGCGCCGACGAGCTTGTACATCCGCTGGTTGGCGGTCGGCGGCACGCGGACGGGGTCGGTCAGTACCACCGTCAGAATCTGGTGACAGGCGGCGACCTCGGCGAGGTGGAGGTCGGACTCGAGGCACGCCTCCTCGAGCTCGCCGACCTGCTCGGGGTCGAGGTTGTCGCTCAGGTACTCGGCCACGACGTTCGGGTTCGAGCCGATGTCGTCGTGACCGGTCGCGGCGGGCGACCCGAGGCCGCGGCGGCGGGTCGCCTGCTTGATCCGCTCGATGATCTTCTGGGCCTCCTCGCTCGCGGCGACCTTGCGGCCGAGGACGCGGGCCTCGTCGGGTTCGAGCGTGTCGTCGATGTACGCGAGCAGCGTTCGCAGCGTGAGCCGGATCATGTGCGCGGTCCTGGGGTCGGCGGGCCTCTACCCCAATAGTGGGCCGGTGCGTCGGCTTTCGTGCAGCATTCTGAAGAAATGCGCCCCGCCGCCGGTTCGGACCCGCGCTACAGCCCGCGCCTCTCGGGAGCGTGCGTTACGGGTACGTGCCGGTCCGATCGTGCGGGTGGTGCGGAAGCCGCGACGGCGGCAAGAGAGGGGTGGTCGCCGCCCCGGCGGGGACTCCTACTTCGCTTCGGAACGCAAAGTAGGGCCGAGGTCCAGAACGAGAAGTCGGCGCGACTAGCAATCAGCTGGCGGCCTCGGTCGCCCGGGCGCGTGCGGGCCGCGGCGGGAGCTGGGGCCGGCCGGACTTCTTCGGCGGCTTCACGCCCTCGGGCTTGAACTGGCTGCAGTACCCTTCCCAGTTCGGCCCGACGTAGTGCGGTTCGATGAGGATGAACCCGGCGCGGGCCACCGCACCGGACGAGGTGAACTCGCGGAACTTTCCGAGGCTCGCCGGGTCCCGACCGAGTTCCGACCGCCGGCCCGTGACCAAGTTGAGGCCGGCCTCGAGCGAGACCTCCCGCACGTACATCCCGGGGTAGCCGGTCTGCCCGTGGGGGTCGCGCTCGAGAAACACGTAGATGGGGGTGCCGAACCGGTCATCGACGACGAGGAAGTGCATGTCGGCCTCGGGGGTGCGGCGGGCGGGTGCCCGCCGCGGTGCATGGTACCCGCTCCCCCGGTCGGTGCGGCAAACATTCCGGCGAATCGTAGCCGGGCGTGGGTCAGTACCGGCGACCGCCGCCGCCGCCACCGCCGCCGCCACCACCGCCGTACCCGCGGCCGCCACCGCCGCCGCCGCCGCCACCGCCGCCACCCGGACGGCTCTCGCGCGGCTTGGCCTCGTTCACGGTCAGGCTCCGGCCGCCGGACATCTGCCCGTGCATCCCGGCGATCGCGGCCTGGGCCTCCTGGTCGGACCCCATTTCAACGAACCCGAATCCCTTCGACCGGCCGGTGTCACGGTCGCTGACGACCTGGGCCGTCTGGACCGCCCCGTACGGGGCAAACATGTCCCGGAGTTGGTCGTCGGTCACGTCGTACGACAGGTTGCCGACGTACAGTTTCTTACCCACAGTTTCACCTTGCTGGGCCGATTGGCCCGAGTGCGTGGCGCGGGGCCGAAGTGGCCCCGAGCCGTCGGGAGTGGACGGGCCAGGCGGGTGCCGGGCCTCCGTCGGGGGCGGTTCGACGGTCCGGGGCCGTGAGGTGCAAACTCGGGGCCGGGGAGCGGTCAAATCGCGAGTGCGATCGGGAGGTACATCCACTCCTGACGGGCGGCCGAGCCGCCTAAGGGCGATGATACCCGGTGCCGGCCGCCGGGCGAGCGCCAATCCGGAATTCTGCGCGGAATCGGGGCCGCCGATCCGACACAGGGTGTAGACTAACCGGGGTGTGGTTCGCATGCCGCCCTCGCGGAACCCCACGCTCGCGCCCGGTCGCCCGCGACCCCCACCACTCCGGACACCGCAAATGCCATCAGCCCACGCCGCCTACCGCGGCACCAGGGTCTTTCTCGCGCTTTGCCCGCTCCTTGCCGTTCACCTCGCTCTGTTCACGGTCCCGCTCATCGAGTGGTCCTGGTGGTACGTCCTCTGGATCCTGGTCCTCACCCGGGTCATCGGCCTGGGGATCACCGTCGGGTTCCACCGGTACTTCTCGCACCGGTCGTTCAAGACCCCGCGGTGGTTCCAGTTCGGCCTCGCCGTGGCCGGCTGCGCGGCGCTCCAGAAGGGGCCGCTGTGGTGGACTGTCCACCACCGCCTCCACCACCGACACTCGGACCAGCCGGGCGACCCGCACTCGCCGGTCCGGGACGGGTTCCTGTACGGCCACGTCGGGTGGCTGTTCACCCGCGACCTGATGAACCCGGACGAAACCGTGGTTCACGACCTCACGAAGTACCGCGAGATCGTGTGGCTGGACCGCCTGTGGATGGTGCCGGGCCTGCTCCTCGCGGCCGCGTGCTTCGCCGCGGGCGGGTGGGGCGGGCTGGTGTACGGGTACTGCCTGAGCGTGGTGCTGGTGTTCCAGGTCACGTTCGCGGTCAACTCGATCGGCCACCTGTACGGCCCGCAGCGGTTCGACACCGGCGAGGGGAGCCGGAACAACTTCGTCCTGGGCTACCTGGGGATGGGTGACGGGTGGCACAACAACCACCACCGCGCCCCGAGTTCCGCGCGGCACGGGTTCGCGTGGTACGAGCTGGACGTGAGCTACGCGGTCATCCGGGCGCTGCGGCTCACGGGGCTGGCCTGGGACGTGAAGCAACCGCCGGCCGCCCTCCTGCCAACCAAGGCCCGCAAGGGTTCGGCCGCCCCAGTGCGGGAAGGGGCGACCACAGGGTACGGCGACACCGGGGGACCGGAATAGCGTTCATCGGGCCGGTGCGCGCCGGTCAGTGGGCGGTCGGGCTGCCTCCGGGCGGGCGCATTCCCCCCGGACCGGCCCCGGGTGGGGCCGGCATCCCGCCCTCCGGAATCACCTCGTGGATGCCGGCCGCCAGGCTGTTCATGGGCGTGGCCTTGGAGGGCTCACCGGTGATCAGCCGGGCCGTCCGGTTCCAGGTGACGAAGTTCCAGAACCACTGCCACACCACCACCACGCGGTTCGAGAACTGGACCAGGAACATGACGTGGACGAAGAGCCACGCGAGCCAGGCCGGGAACCCGGACAGGCGGAACCCCTTGGCCTCGGCGACCGCCTTCGCCCGTCCGATCGTCGCCATGTTCCCCTTGTCCCAGTACTTGAACGGGGCGGTCTCGCGGCCGGCGAGCCGGTCCTTGACCACGCGGGCGGCGTAGGCCCCCATCTGCATCGCCGCCGGGGCCACACCCGGAACCTGCCCGCCGGCCGGGTGGGCGGCCACGGCCAGGTCCCCGACGACGAACACGTCCGGCCGGCCCGCGAGCGTTAGGTCCGGGCCGACCGGCACCCGCCCGGCCCGGTCTACCTCGGTCCCAGCTGCGGCCGCCAACCGCTCGCCGAGCGGGGACGCCTGTACGCCGGCGGCCCACACGACCGTCGAGGCCAGCACGTCCTCCGGACCCGCGGCCCCCTTCAGCGTGACCGCGTGCTTCCGCACGTCCGTCACCCGCGTGTTCAGCCGGACCTCGACGCCCATCCGCTCCAGTGCGGCCTTCGCCCGGCGGGACGACTTTTCGTGGAACGCGGGTAGCACCCGGTCGGCGCTCTGGACGAGCAGCACCCGGGCGCGGGCCGGGTCGATGGTGCGGAAGTTCTTCCGCAGAGTGTCCCGGGCGAGTTCGCTGATCGCCCCGACCATCTCCACCCCGGTCGGCCCGCCGCCGACGACCACGAACGTGAGCCAGCAGTCGCAGAGCATCGGGGTCTCGGCGGTCCGCTCGGCCATCTCGAAGGCGTACAGCACCCGCCGGCGGATCTCGGTCGCGTCCTCGACCGACTTCAGCCCCGGGGCGAGGTCCTCCCACTCCGGGCGGCCGAAGTACGCGTGCCGGGCACCGGCCGCGACGATCAGCGTGTCGAACCGCACCCGCCCGTCGGTCAGCACGACCTCCTTGGCGGCGAGGTCGAACCCCTCGACCTCGCCGAGCAGGACGCGGGCGTTCGCCTGGTTCTTGAGGATCGCCCGGAGCGGGGTGGCGATGTTGGCCGGGGCCAGCGCCCCGGTCGCCACCTGGTAC
The DNA here is from genome assembly GCF_051859125.1 of Gemmata sp. Lineage (NCBI taxonomy): Bacteria > Pseudomonadati > Planctomycetota > Planctomycetia > Gemmatales > Gemmataceae > Gemmata > Gemmata sp. Next base: position 24,276 of record NZ_JBHYGG010000291.1, on the reverse strand, counting down.
AGCAGCGGCTGGAACAGGTGGAAGTTCCGGCGGTCGATCAGCGTCACCCGGACGTCCGCCCGGCGGAGCCCGCGGGCCGCGTACAGCCCGCCGAACCCGCCGCCCACAATCACCACCTCGTGCACCGGCTGGCCCATGTGTCGCCCCCTGCCGCCGGCCGGAGCCGGCGGGGTGTTTCCGATCCGCGCGCCGCCACACTCACCCGGCCATCGCCGGGGCGGTCGCAGCCCGGTCCGCACTGAACGCCCCGGCCCCCAGCCACGCGACCACGGCCGATGCCAGCAGCACCGCGACCGGCAGCGGCAGCGGGGGGACGAACGGGTGCTCGGGCACCCCCATGAACTTGACCGTGGTGAGGATCGCGGGGAGCATCGTGGCGACCCCGAGCAGCCCGCCGATCCGGGCGAAGAAGCCGGTCAGGATCAGCACCCCGGCGGCCATCTCGGCGGCCGACGCGGCGACCACCGTGAGGTCGACCATCGGGGCACCGGCCGCGGTCAGGATGTCGTGGAAGTGCTGCTGGTTCATGAAGTGCATCGCGCTGAACGCGACGAGCGGCCCCCCGGCGAGCAGCCGGGGCAGCAGCAGGAGCTTCGACGGGCCGGTTCGGCGGATGTTGTGGACGAGCGAACTCATGGGTCACACCTCTCGTGTCTGTCGGGCGAACGGTCGGCCCCGCGGCGGGCCAGTGGTCAGGTCAGCCGAACGACCTCGCTGCGTGCGAAGATCGGTCCCACGTCCAGCCCGAGGCGGGCGTACAGCCCCGGGGGGACGCTGATGTCGGCCAGGTACAGTTCTCCGGTCCACTGGGCGGAGGCCGGTTCCCGGAGCCCGTGCTTGGGTAGCGCGAGCGTGAGGGTCGCGGCCGCCCGCACGGTCGGGTCGGAGACGGCCCCGGTGCCCGCGTCCATCCCGGAGGGCACGTCCAGTGCGAGCACCCGCTCGGAGCGGCCGTTGGCCCACCGGATCAGGTCGGCGGCCGACCCGCGGGGCGCGCCCCGGAGGCTGTACCCGATCAGCCCGTCGAGCACCGCGACCGGCGGGGGAACGTCTGCCACCGTGTCCGCGGCGCGAACCCCGACACCCATGTGTCGGAGGATGCCGAGCTGGTGCGCGGGAACGGGAGTGAGGTTCGGGGACGCGAGAATTACGCTCACGTCCGCCCCCCAGTTCGCCAATCGCCGCGCGGCCACGAGCACCCCGCCCCCGTTCCCGCCGGGACCGGCCAGGACCGCGACCGACTTCCCGCGGGGGTCGCCGCCCAGAAACCGCTCCCTCACAAGTGCGGCGGCCGACCGTCCGGCACTCTCCATCATCCGCGGCAGGTCGATCACGTACTCCTCCACCATCAACCGATCGACCTCAACCATCTGCGCGGTGGTCAGGGACGGCACGTCAGTGTCGGGCAGCGGAAAAGACATGCAGGCGTCGCTCGCGGGGGCACCGGTTCGGGTCGGCGTGTGTGTTCGAGTTTTAGAGATATGGAGTAGTGTTCCGGTTCCACGAGCAATCTTCCATCCCGCTGTTTGGCGGGATTGACAGCAATCGGGACAAACGTTGGGTTCGCCCCGTTGCGGACTTCCCGCGGTCTCGCTCAGGAGCTACACTCTCTGCACCGTCTTAGTGTCGCCCGAAAGGTACGCATGCGGAAGTCGCAGCGGGTCCGCGCGGCCGATGTCGCGTTCGTCGATCGGCTGTTCGACGAACTCGGTCGGCTGCCCGTGGACGACCCGCGGGTCTGGAGCGGCCACCTGCTCGACGCCCTCCGGCGGCTCCTCGGGTGCCCCCACACGGGCGTCTGGCTCCGCGTCGTCCCGGCCGACGGGACGACGCCCCCCGGGCCGATGCGGTTCTTCGAGCAGTCCGGACTCACCCCCGGCCAGCGGGCCGACTTCCACCGCCTGTTCGTGAGCAACCCGGGTGCGCGCCACGACCCGCTCCTCGCCGCGGCCCGGTCGCGGTTCCGGCCCGGAACGCCGGTCACGTACCGGCGGGAGGAACTGGTGCCCGAGCGGGAGTGGTACCGCAGCCCGTACGTGGACGGGTTCCGCCGGTCGATCGGCTTCGACCACACGCTCACCTCCGCGGTGCGGTTGGGCGGCGGCCTCGTGTTCGGGGTGGGCGGGTGGCACGATTGGGGGCGCCGGCGGGGGTTCGGGGACCGGTCCCACGCCCTGCTGCACCACGTGGTCGGTCGCCTCGGGTGGATGGCCGGCCACCTTGCGCAGGCCCAGCCCGCGGCCCCTCCGCCGCCCGCTCGGGCGAACGAGACCGCACCGCGGCTGTCGCCGCGCGAGGGGGACACCCTGTCACTCTTGCTCGCAGGGTACTCGGAGAAAGAGGTGGCCGCACGACTGCGGCTGAGCCCGCGAACCGTTCACGAGTACGTCACGACTCTGTACCGAAAGTTCGGCGTCCACTCGCGCGGCGAACTTCTGGCCTGCTGGGTCGGTAACGCAATCGCGAGCCCGATCGGGGAGCCGCACGGCACGCCGCGTCTCTACGCCCCTCCGAACGGGTAGCGGCAGATCAAGACGTCCCCGGCAGGGCCACCTGAGTCGGGCAGTTCCGAGCCGGCGGGCGGAGTGCAACGCTACACATCAAGCAAGTCGGCAGAGCGGGGTCCGTCGAGGCCGCCGTAGACGTCTTCGAGCTTCAATTTGCCGCGGGCGAACAGCATGCGGTCGGTGGCGCGGCGGTAGAAGTCCATGAGCGGCCCGGCGACCGCTTCTCCTTCGAGAACCGCGAGAGCCTGGGCCACCGCCTCGTAGGTCGACATGTGGTGCCCCGGGCGGTTGCGGCGCAACGCGGCCCCCGCGAACGCCCGGTGCGGGAGCGCGACTTTCACCCCGCCGGCGAGGAGCGGCAGCCGCTTCACCATGCGGCTCGCCTGACGCCAGTTCCCGTCCGGGACGACGAGGACCGGCGGCGACGGCAGCGCGGCGACCAGTTCCGGCGTCAGCGGCCTGGCCCCGTGGCCCGGGAAGAGCACGAGCGGGGTCGTGCCCGGGGGCACGTGGGACGCGGGGTCGGCCGGGGCGGGGAACACTCCGTGGCAGACAACCGAGGCCGCGGGAACCGCGAGCGCGAGCAGGCGAACGGTGTTGCTCGTCCGGCCCAACTCGTGGACGTGGCCGACCAGGATGAGGGGAGTGCGAGTCGCGACCCGCGGAGCGAACCCACACACGCACAGTCCTCCGGACAGGCGGCACCCGGGGCACTGGGCGGGTCGGCGGTGAGGGTGCATCGGGCTCCTAATTTCCGCGGCCGTCGAGTTGGTGCGGGACATTGCACGGGCGCACGGTACTTCGATTACGGTAGCGGGTTTTGCCCGCCGGGGTCGGACCGAGTGCGGCGATTTGGTGAACCTCGCCTCGTTCAAACCCGGTGACACAGCCACTTGCGGGGTGAAGGTCGGAGGTGGTCCGGGTGGAAGTGTGCCGATCGAAGCGCATCCCGCTCACTAAAATCACTCGCGGCTCGTCCGGGCTTCCCCGGGCACTCTCCAACTGAAAGAACACCGAGGGGCTCATGTTCAAACTGCGGATGGCCGTTCTGATCACCGCGCTCGCCTGCTCCGGCACGGCGGTCGCGCAGCCGGTGCGCAACCCTGACGATAAGGGCGCGCCGCCCTTCAAGGTGCTCAAAGAGGGCGAGAACCCCCCGCTCGACGCGTACGACAACTTCGTGACCGGGCCGAAGTACGTGCCCGCGCCGGAGCGGAAGAAGGTCGAGGGCGTACCCGAGGGCAAGGTCGAGCAGTTCGAGATTGACTCGAAGGAGACCAAGCTCTTCAACCCCGGCATCGCCCGCAAAGTGTTCGGGAAGGTCGATCCGAACAACCCGAAGACGCTGATCGTCGAGACGCACACCATCGACTACAAGCGCAAGATCGGGGTGTACGTTCCCGCGCAGTACAAGGAGGGCACCGAGGCGCCGTTCATGGTGGTCCACGACGGCCCCGGCCAGGCCGCGGGTTACAGGACCATCCTGGACAACCTGATCGCCCAGAAGCGGATCCCGCCGATCGTGCTGATCGCGATCCAGAACGGCGGCGGCGACGCCCAGGGGCACGAGCGCGGCAAGGAGTACGACAACATGAACGGCGACTTCGCCATGTACATTGAGGACGAGGTGCTGCCGCGGGTGGAGAAGCACTGCAAGGTGAAGCTCACGAAGGACCCCGACGGCCGCGCGGCGATGGGGTGCAGCTCCGGCGGCTCGGCGGCGCTCATCATGGCGTGGTTCCGCACCGACCTGTACCACCGCGTGCTGACCACCTCGGGCACGTTCGTGAACCAGGCGTGGCCGTTCGACCCGAAGTTCCCCGACGGCGCGTGGGGGTTCCACGAGACGCTCATCCCCAAGGAACCCAAGAAGCCGATCCGCCTGTTCATCCAGGTCGGCGACCGGGACCTGCTCAACCCGAACGTGATGCGGGACGACATGCACGACTGGGTGGAGGCCAACCACCGCATGGCCAAGGTGCTGAAGGAGAAGGGGTACGAGTACCAGTACCTGTTCTGTCAGGGGGCCCGCCACTGCGACGGCAACGCGCAGCAGCAGTTCCTCCCGCACGCCATCGAGTGGGTGTGGAAGGGGTACGCCCCGAAGTCGGGGAAGTAGGACCGGTTGGGTGTTCAGGGGGTCGGGTGAGTGTCCGTGTTGTCGTTGGTCGTTGACTGGGGCAGGCCGTTCGCCTGCCCCGGAGCGTACCGGCACCCGGTGGAGTCACCCGACTTTCGAAGCGCAAACCCGGGCACACCGTTCCGGATCAGAAGTGGTGGAACGTGCCGCTACGCACGGGCACTGGACGCGTCGGCGAGGCGGAACCCGCGCTCCCCTGCGGACGCCAGGTCGAACACCTCCTGCGCCGTGGACCGGACCGCGCCCGACGAGCCCGTCCAGCACAGGACGTTCCGCAACACGTCGAGCTTCGCCCCGTCCGGGACGGTGACCTGAACCTCCCGACAACTCGACTCGTACACCTTGCCCTCCGCGGTGAAGGTGTGCCGCTGGCTCGCCTGATCGGGGGCGAACGAGTGGGCGACCGGGGAGCCCGCAATGGGGTACGAGCGGCGGTACAGTGTGATCTGCATGTGAGCCTCGACCGCAGCCCGGTGACCGCACGTCGCCGGTTAGCCGCTGTACACATTATACGAGGTCCGGGCCCACTCCCGCGACCGACGTTGAGGGTTCTTGTCGTAAACGAATGACCAGTCGGGGGTGACGAAGGTGGTGCGGGCCCACCGGATCCTCGACGGCCTGCAGAAGAAGCCGTGACCGGTTCGCTCGCTCCCCTTGGTTGGAACGGAACGCACGTCACCGAAAGGGCGGGGCCCGTCACCCGCGCTCACACGAGCAGTGGGTGACGGGCCTCGTCCCGTTCGGCACCGACCGGCAGCAACTCACGGCTCCAGCAGCGCGTCAACGGACGGCTCCTCGAACCGGAACTCGCCCCACAGGTTCGGGTGGACCCGCGCCTCGGACGGCAGGTCGCTGAGCACGACCAGTGAGCGGTTCGCCCAGTAGTACCGGCCGACGGTGGCGACGCCGTTCGGGTCGGCCGTCAGGAACCCCAGGTCGCCGCGGAGGACGCCGCCCTTTGCGGGCGGCTTGCCGCCGAGCGCCGCCCACGGGACCGCCGCTTCCAGCGCCCACCCGTTCGGCCCCTGCCGCACCTGGACCTTCACGTTCGCCAGCACGCGGATCTCGTCCACCTCCAACTCGCCGACGGGCGACTTGAACACGGTCGGCTTCGCGGGCCGCGGCGCGAGGCGGTAGCGGTACAGCACCGCGACCGGCTCGTTGCCGACGACCGAGAATACGACCCGTACGTCGCCCGGAACGGCGTCGGCACGCGTCGCGTCGGCCGCCGGGTCGAGCCCGAGGTGCAGGTCGAGCCCGTCGCCCTTCTGGAACAGGACCGACGTGTCGGTCGCCGCGTTCCGCAGCGGGCGGTCGCCGGTCACGGTCCCCGCGACGTACACGTTGTCGGCGTCGTAGGCGAGCTTCGCCCTCCACTCCCCGGCCGGCTTGCCGGTCACGTCGCGGGTCGTGCGGACGGTCACCTCGGGCACGCCCTTCCAGTCGGTCAGCACGTCGCCGTCGAGCACCGGCGGCTTGGAGAGCGGGCGGACCGGGTACACCTTCGGCCCCTCGGCCGCGAGGAACCGGTCGACGCGGGCCTTGGCCGCGACCCACGCGCCGGCCCTCTCCAGGTCCCCCGCGGTGACGGTCACCTCACCCTTCACCCGTTGCATCCGCTCCAGGCCGTCCACGCGCATCACGGTGATGTGGTTCTTGCCCGCGATCGCGTACACCTTCCCGTCGTTCGCCTTGGTGACGTGCCCGTGGAAGTTCTCGACGGTCTTCCGCAGGTCGGAGAGGTCGGTGACCCCCGGTTCGCAGTCGGGGATCGAGAAGTACCGCTTGCCGTAGCCCCGCGGGCCGCCGACGATCGCGGCCGCCAGGAGCCCGTCGGCCGTGAACGCGTAGTAGTCGCCGTTGTTGCCGCCGACGCACAGGAGCTTCTCGCCGCCGACCTCGAACTGCCCGACCGGCCCGAAGCTCCCGGCCACCACGCCCGGCGGGCGGTCGGTGAAGCCCCACGGGGTCGCGTACGACGCCTGCACCCCGGAGTAGCGGTCGGGGTAGGTCCACTGCGGCTTGCCGGCGCGGTCGAGGAACGTGTGGCCCATCACCAGCGTCTCGCCGGTGTTCGTCACGAGCGTCTCGCCCGTGAGCGCGGCGACCTCTTCGGGCTTGCTCGCGTCGTAGACCGGCACGCCGTCGTTCCCGAAGCCGGTCGCGCGCAGCCGCAGGCCCGGGGCCGTTCCGCCGCGGACGAAGTTCAGCGACAGGTCGTCGCCGATGTACGGGGACCGGGTGAGTGCCGCGGCGAGCATCTGGACCTCGCTCGCACCGGGCTTGCCGTCGCCGTCGGCGTCGCACCACACGAACGCGGTCGCGGACGGGTTGCGGCCCTTCGCGACCTGCTGGAGTTCCGGGCTGCGGGCGAACTCCTTCCAGTCCGCGAGCACGCCCGTGGCGACGAGCGGCACGGCCACGCCGGCCCGCTCGGCGCAGATCACCGCGGTCGGCCCGGCGTCCCCGAACGGGGTGACGACCGGACGGTCGCCGACGAGGTAGCGGCGGCCGCCGACGTAGGTGGTGCGGTCCGGCAGGTACGAGCCCCCGCCGTAGGGCGCGAGCCGGGCTTCGAGCCGCGTCGTTCGCTTCTCCCAGTCGAGCCGGAACTTCATGCCGAGGTGGTTGACCACGGTGCGGTCGCCCGGGTCCATCATCCCGCCCCCGCCGTAGTGCGTCGGCCCGAGCCACTCGCTCTCGTACTGCCCCTCGCGGGTCCACCGGCTGATCCGCTTCGGCTGGAACGTCTGCTCGACGACCCACACCTTTCCGGCCGAGTCGATGGCCATGGCGACCGGTTCGGTAAACGTCGCGGGGTCGTACGGGCCGATCCCGCCAGCCTTGCCGATGGTGCGGACGCCCTTCCCCGTCGCCGGGTCGAACACCTTGATCTGCTTCGCCGCGCCGTCGAGCACGTAGAGCAACCCGTCGGCGTCGAACGCCAGCGCCCGCGGCCGCCCGGCTTGTTCCGCGGGCAGCACCACCTCAAGCGCCGGGGGCCGGTCGAACGTGGTCAGGTCGCGGACCCGCACGACGCCCTTCGCGCACGCCGCGTACAGCACCCCGGCCCGGTCGAACGCGAGCGCCGACGGTGCCGGCAGCGCGAGGTGGCCGCGGACCTTTGCGTCCTTTCGGTCGCCTTCGGGCAGGTCCACGACGGTGATGCGCTGGGCGAGGTCGCCGGTCGCCTCGGCCTCCTTGCCGACCGGTTCCAGCGCGACGAGCCGCTCGAACCCGCCGACCGCCGGCCTTCCGGCACCGACGCCCGACGGCCCCTCGACGACCCGCACGCGCAGTGCCCGGACGCTCAGGGTCGCGCCGAAGTCGCCGAGTAGCGCCCTCGGCGTGTGCCACGAGAACCGGATGTCCGAGCGGTTCTGGCGGTGCTGGTACACCGGCTTCCACTTCGCGTCGTCGGCTAGGTCGCTCGCGGCGATCGCGGCGTCTTCCGGGCCGGTCCACACGTCCACCGCGACCCCGGCCCACTCCATCGGCCGGAGCAGGTTGAATCCGCGGAGCTTGACCGGCTTGTCCCACACGAGTGCGGCGGTCGCCGGGTCAGCCGGTGACAGCGGCCGGTCCGCCCCGCGGCGCACGTCCCACCCGCCGGCGGGCGTCGCCCTGCCCTCGCGAACGACCAACTTTGCCCCCGCGGCCGCGTCGCGGTACGGGCGGTCGAGTACCAGCGCGTAGTCGAGCGCCTTCAACTTGGGGCCGGTGAACACGAGCACCTTCGTGGTGACGGCTTCGGCCGGCACCGCGAGCCCCGGGCGGCCGGGCGGGGCCTTGAGCCGGACCCACAGCGCCGGGTCGAAGCGGTTCTTGAGGTCGTCGAGCAGGTCGAGCGGGTCGCCCTTGGGGGCCGGTGCGGTCGGCCCGTCGAGCGACGCGGCGGCCTCCTTGAACGCGGCCGGCAGCGCCTTGCCCTGCCGCAGCGCCCACACCTCGACGTCGCCGTCGGGGACCACGACGCCGCCGACGGGCACCTCGCGGGTGAGCGCCAGCACCAGCGTGTTCGCGAGCGGCCCCTTGGTCGGGGCCGGGCCGAACGCGGCGGCCGTCGAACTCGTCATCGCCTGGAACGCCGAGAAGAACTGCTCGTACCGGTTCAACTCAGTAACGTGGACCTTGTGCGGCAGAATGTGCGGGATGGTGGCCCTCGCGTCGAAGTCGCCGGGGGTGATCGCCGACCGCACCCACGCCGCCGGGGTGGAGTTGACGCTCATGCACAGCGTCCCCGGCTTCGCGGCCGCGCCGCTCTGCTCCGAGTGAATCCAGCTCTGCGACGGGGCCGGAACCTTGTCGCTGTACGGCCACTTCAGCACCGGCGTGCGGGCGAACTTGGCGCTCGGGTCGATCCGCGTCACCTCGTCGTTGTTGACCGCGTAGGCGTACCGCCCGTCGGACACGAGCCGCAGCGCCCCCGGCGGGTCCTGCCACACCTTCTTGCCGTCGCGGTCGGTCGCGATGAGCGCGACGCCGAACTCTGCACCGGCCGCGCCGAAGAACAACGCGTCGCCCACGGAGCACGCCGAGGTCGGCGGCGCGTGGTCGGCCATCCACCCGCCCCCGCCCGGCACCGGGGCGGCCCACGCCGGCTTGCCGGGGTTGTACGCCGTCATCTCGTAGGTGAGCTTGAGCGGCGGCCGGGCGATGCCGCGGAAGTGGTACGTCCCCGGTCGAACGGGGCGGCCGTCGTCGTCGCGGAGGTCCCACGGTTCGAGGACCGGCCCCTTTCCGCGCTCGACCTCGGCGACGAGCCGCCGGACGTGCTTGCCGGTCGCGTCGGTCACGTTGACCGCGACGAACCCGTCGAGCGGCATCTCGAACGGCACGGCGAAGGGCGACGGGGGGACGAACGAGGTCGGTGGTTGCTCCTTGTCGCCGAGCGCGACCAGCGGCATCACGCCAGTCTCGCCCGGGGAGTGAACTCGGAGCGCCCGCGTGCGGGTCGCGGCCGGCGGCGCGAGCACGAACGGCCCGCCCTCGGTGGCGACCGGCTTCCAGTCGGCCGGCTTCGCGAGCCGCGGGTGGACCTCGCTCGGTTCCGGGATGACCGAAACGGTGACCGGCTTGGTTGGGGGCCGCGTCAGCACGATTCCCGCGACCGGAAGGGTGTCGGGCCAGTACCCGATCCACTCGTCAATCGGCGCAGCGCCACGCGCCGCGGGCGGGAGCCGCCGCCCTGTTCGGCCGCCGATCGGTTCGGGGTTGTAGAACCGCCCCTTCAGCAGAATCACTGGGTCCAGCGCGCTCGATCGGGCGACCGCGTCCCACGGGAAGTTGTGAACCTCGTAGGTGAAGCGTAGCGCCCGCACCGTGGTGCCGGCGGGGAGCGTGCGGACCGAGCCAGTCGCGAGCGGTTGCCACTGCGCCTCGTCGAACGGGTCGCCGGGGAACGCCGCGTCGGGCTTCAGGACCGCGACGAGCGGGCACGCGGTGCAGACGGTCCCGACCGCGACCGGCTTCTGGAACGCGACGCGGAAGTGCCTCCGCTCGCGGGCCACGGGGCCGGTCGCCCAGGCGCCGGCGTCGGCCGGCGGCGCGAGGCCCAAGAGCGCGGCGAGCGCCGCCTTCGGGGCCGGGCCGAGGTCGCGGCCGTCGCCGTGCGCCGTGCAGCGCTCGGAGTTGATGTCGTCGGGGGTCACGGCCAGAGGGCCGTCGGCGGCGGAGACGGGCGGCGCGGCGATCAGCGCGAGGAGCAACCCGGGGAAGAGGCGAGTTGGCGGCATGCGGGGGTCCAAGGTGACGGCGGGCGGAGTGTTCGAGCGCCGGCGGGCGGCCCGTTCGGCGGGAAGGCGGGAATCGGTTGGCCGCTCAGGATGGTGCGGTACTGCGCGCGAGATGTCAAACGGATTCCCCAGTGGACGAACACTCCCCCTTCCCGGCATCGAACCCGGCGTGCCGGGTTCGACGCTCATCGAACCCGGCGTGCCGGGTTCGACGCTCCGCAGTCACACGCAAACGCCACGGGCACGCCGGCCTCACGCCCGCTGGGCCGGCTCGAACGCCAGGTCGGCCGCACGGCCCTCGGGCCGGGTCCGGGGGACGATCCCGCTCGTCGCGGCCTTCTCGGCCTCGGCGGCCGGGTCCGGGTGGGTGGACTGCCACAGCAGGTCGAGCGCGAGCTGGGCGCACCGCTCCTGGAACTGCGCCGGCGTTTCCTTGCGATTCGGCTCCACCTCGACCATCCGGCAGATCCGCCGGTAGCCGACCTCGTCGTCGAAGAAGATCCGCCGGGCGAGCTTCAGCTTGTCGGCGTCCTCCATGTACCCGAGTTCGATGGCCTTGTCGATCCGCCCGGGGCGGGTCGAGATGAACTCCACAGTCCCGTCGTCCTTCTTCCGCGGCTGCCCCATCGCCGGGTCGAGCTTGTCGATGTGGTTGGTCGTGATGACCGTGAACACCCCGTTGCTCTTCTCGACCCCGTCCAGGCAGTTCAGCAGGCAGTCGAAGCTCAACTTGCCCGTGTTCAGGACGGACGACTGGGTGCCGCCCCCGCCCCCGCCCCCGCCGCCCTGGTCGTCACCGCCCCCGCCCGCCTTCGCCGCGGCCGAGGCGGCGACGAGGTCCGCGAGCTTGGGCTTGCCGTACACGTTCTCGCGGCCGTGGAACACGTTGTCGAAGTCCTCGAACAGCGCGATGCACGGGACGTGCGCCTGCATCTCGGCCCACGACTGCTCCAGGTCCTCGTTGAGCATCTGCCCCAGCGAGTACACGAACAGGGGCATGTCGAGGTCCTCCGCGATGGCCCGGGTGACGGCGCTCTTGCCCGTCCCCGGGGGGCCGTACAGCACCCACCCGCGCTTCCACGGGATGTCCCGCTGGGTGTACCAGTCCCGGAGGTTCCGCCACATCTCGACCTCGCGGATCAGCTTGCGGACGTGGTCCGGGAAGTACAGCTTGTCCGTGGACCGGCCCGGGGAAAGCGGCGACGCGCCCTTCCCGAGCTGGTCCGGGGTGTGCGCCAGGAGCCGGTACAGCCCCTCCTGGTACCACGCGACGCTCGTGCCGGCCGAGTACCGCTGGCGGCCCACCTCGGTCGCGTCCGGCACCCGCTTGATGAAGAACCGCTTGTGTTCCGAGACGCCGTTGGCCCAGTAGAGCTGGTTACGGGCGCTCGACGCGGCCCGCACGATCGCCTCGACGTCCACCGTGCCCCGGAGGAACGACAGGCTCGACTTCATGTCCGCTTTCGGCTTCCCGCCCCAGTAGATCGCGCCCTTGTCGTCGCTCTTCTCCGCGGTCACGTTGAACCACAGCGGAACCCACCCGACCCAGAACATGACGCGGTGGCCGCCGAAGAACTCGAACGGGACGTGCCCGTACTTTCCGTCGCGGAACGACTCGTGCGCGCCGCCGAACGTCTTCTCGCCGAGGGTCGAGCGGCGGTAGGTGCGGATCAGGTGCGCGAGGACGGCGTGCGACGTCGCCTCGTCCTTCAGGTGGACCTGCGTCACGACCATGCGGAACGCGGTGTGGACGAGCCCCTTGATGCTCGACCAGCCGCGCAGGACCATGCCCAGGACGGTTCCCAGGATGGCGAACCCGGCGAGCATGGGCGCAATGGCTTCGACCTTCATTTCAGTCATGATTGCGTCTGGGTCCGTGTTGGTTGGTGCAGAAACCGGCGAGCCCGTCCCGGCGCCGCCCGGGAGACTGCGGCGGGCCCGCGGTCGTGCTGACGGGGCAACGGTCAGGGAGGCGGGTTCCCGGCGCGAGGTTCGCGGGAAAACGGCGGGACCGGCCGGGTGCCCGCCGAAACGAGACAGGCACCGCGCTCCGCGTGCGCGGCCCGGAGAGTTGATCGCTCGGTTGAGAACCGATGAAGTCGTGCGCGGGCCGCCACGGAGGCCGGCCCGGCAACACGCAACAGTTCCTGCAAGCCTCAATCCCGTGCGAGCGGCCGGATGGCGAGCGAGCGGGCCTCGGGGGTGACGCCGTCGCCGGTCAGTCGCGCCTCCGCAAGTGCGCGGACTTCGGCGAGGTCGAGGCGGCCGTTGGCGAGATATGACTTCAGACCCGCGAGGAGCTCGCGGCCCACGGCGTCGATCTTCGGGCGCATGTCGCGCACGAGGTCCGGCGCGTCGGGGAACGGACCGCGGGCGGCGGCCTCCCACTCGCGGAAGCACGCGCGCTGCACGGCCTTCGCGGCTTCGATTTGCGCGGTGAAGAAAGCGGTCGTGTCGGCCGGGTCGAGGCCGAACTCGCGGCCGGACTCGGCGACCGCGGCGAGAAGCGCGCGTTCGCGGGGCGGGTCGTCGATCGGGGAGCGGGTGTTCCACTTCGCCCGCGCAACGTCGGCCATGAGCGCGAGGCGGCGGTTCATGAGATCGAGCAACCGCTCGGCCGCGGCCGTGTCGGTCCGGGGCTGAGGCGGGCGCCAGCACCCCACGGTGAACACGGCAACGGGCAGCGAGCGCAGAAACGTGCGGCGGTTCACTGCGACACCCTCCTCAGCAACCGGCACGCGCCGGCCGCGAACGAAGGGGCATGGTACAGACCGCTCGTGCGGCTGGCGCGAGCGCGCTACTCGGGCAACCGCGGGAGCGCCTTCGTGCCGGGCTTCGGGTCGGCCACGGTGAAGTCGATCGCCTGCCGAAAGGGATCAGTCGAGTTTGATGTCGTAGGTCTGCGACCCGGGTACGATTTCGAGGACGAGCCCCGAGGTGCGGGGGTCGCGAAACTTCGGCGGGATCCCCGGCCCCGGCGGGGCGTCGCCGGGGTTCGCGCCGAGGGGCGGGGTTACGGAGAGGCGGACGGACCCGACCGGGACGCGGTCCATCCAGTAACTCCCGTCCGGCTGAATGACGGCCGTCGCCGCGTACTCGTGGTTGCCCGTGCCGCCCACGACGTACACCTCGCCGCCCGTGACCGGCGCGCCCTTGACGCTCACCTTGCCCGTGAGGACACCGGCCTTGGGGTCGGCGGCGCACCCGGCGACCAGCAGCGTCACGATGACAATCGGGATTCGCATGGCTCACCACTCTCCCGAAACTGCGGTCCCGTCGTTCGGAACCCCGAGGTTGTACCAGAGGGCCGAGGGGATGGACTCGCGAATGAGCCGCACCGACCCGTCGGCCATGACGACCTGAATGCCGCCGTCGTGCATGGTGCTGGCCACCAACTGGTTGCAGAGGTTCGAGGCCCCCGAGAGCCGCGGCTGAACCTGGAACTTGTTTGAATTGTGCCAAAAGAAGACCGGAGCGGGCCACCGTGCCGGTTGGAGCGGGTTCCAGACGTTGCCGTAGCGCGACCAGCCCGGGTCCGCGTCCTGGTCGGCCGGGCCAGCCCACCGGGTGCCGTTGCCGCCGCCCGGGGTACAGTTCCCCAGCTTCTCGGCGAAGAGCAGCGTCTGAGAGGTGCCGTCGGGGAAGCTGGCCCCGAGCGTCGATTGTCCGAACCAGTCCTCGAACGTGGCCGTGCCGAACGGCACGTCGGGGGCGCGGGCGAACACGCGGAAGTTCCCGGCGTAGGAGGCGTCCTCGCCCGCTCGGCTGTAGGGGCCGCCGCTGCCGAAGTTGCCGATCGTGACGTCCGACGGGCAGACGAACGTGTTCGGCCGCACGGTCCCGGCGTTGTTGTACACGTCGATGTACCGGATGCCGTTGGACACCGGGAAGCGTTCGACCATCGACTGCTGTTCGAGGTAGGGCAGGAGGTACACGAGCACCCAGGCCCGGCCGATCCCGGCGTACGAGTTGTACTTCCGGTCCGCGACCAGCGCGGCGGAGTAGGGCGTCGAACTCGACGGGACGGTGTACTTCGTGGCACTGCCCGCGTAAGCGGGCGGGAGTTTGCCCACGGAGTCGTGTGCGTTGTGACAGCCCAACCCCATTTGTTTGAGGTTGTTCGAGCACTTCATGCGGGCCGCGGCCTCGCGGACCTTCTGGACCGCTGGCAGGAGCAACCCGATCAGGATCGCGATGATCGCGATGACCACGAGCAGTTCGATGAGCGTGAAGCCGCGGCGGCGCACGGGGCACCTCCGTTGGTGGGGATGAAGACGGTCAGCGGGTGCCGGGGGCGAGCCATTCGGCCCGGCCCCAGCGGCGGGCGTTGTGAAACACGAGCCCGGTCTCGCCGGGGGTCAGCACTTCGATCAACTGGCCCCGCCACACGCGGCCCGCGGGGTCGGCCCAGTGGACCTGCCAGCAGATGCCGGTCGTGTCGCCGAGGCGGGGGCGGGCGTCCGGGCCGGCAAGGGCCGCCCACGGGACCGCGTACTCCATCGTGTACCCGCGGCCGTCGGGCCACCGCTTCGCCGCGCCAATCACCCCCGCGGGGTTGCGGCGCTTGCCGTGCTCGTCCATGCCGAACGAGGCGTCAAGGCACGCCCGGTCATCCGGCCGCGAGTACCACAGGATCAGGTGGGTGAGCCGCTCGCTCGTGTTCTGCGGGGTCGGCGGCCGCTTCAGGTTCAGGTCCGGCTTCCGCTGGTCGACGGGGTAGCCGAGCGATGGGTCGGTGCTCAATCGAACGATCACGGAGCCGCCGGCCCACGGCTCAGTGCCGGTCGCGATGTCGGCCCGGTTGCGGAGCGGGTTCGGGTCGGCGACCTCGGCCGCGAGGTACATTGCGGTTTCGTCGTAGGCCGCGAACAGCGTCGCCCGGTACGCCTCGTCGAACGGCGGGTCGCACCTCCCGCTCACCGCGAGGACGCGGTCCCACTCGCCGAGGTCGGCGTCGATCCGCGGCGGCCGCGGGGCGAACGGGATCCGCATTTCGCTACTGGTCGCCTGGTTGTACGGCGTCTTCTGGTCGTTGCCGGTCCCCGGGCGGGTCTCGAACGGCGGCATCTCGCGGACGAACCGGCTCGCGTCGAACGCGACCGCCCGGCCCGAATCGGAGCCGCCGAACCGCACCGCGTCACCGGCCGCGATCTCCCGGTCCCCGGCGCGGACCGTGCCGCCGTAGACCTGCACGACGGTCGCCCCGTCGGGGGTCACTGAGACGCCGAACTCGGACGCGCGCTCGGTGACGCGGGCGGCCGGGGTGTCGAGCGCGAACTCGCCCGCGTCCGCCGGCACCTTCGCCGCGAGCCGGCCGTTGACCAGCACGCCCCGGGCCGGCCCGGCGAGGTCGAGTTCGGCCGGGCCTTCGAGGACGACGACGGTCCCGCTCTGGAACGTCACCTCGGCGAGCCCGGCGACGAGGCGCACCCGGCCGCTGGCGAGCGCCGCGTCGCCGTCGGCGAGTTCGCCCTGGAGCGCAGTCAGCGTCGCGAACGCCCGCGGCCCCGCGGCCGGCCGCAGCGCCACCCACGCGACGAGAACGGCCGCGGCGCACCCGGCGAGCGCGAACGCCGCACGCCGCCAGGTTCGCCGCACGGGCGGCGCGGCCGGGGCCGGCGCGACCGCGAACCGCTGCCGCAGGCACACGTGCAGGTGGACCGCGTCCTGGTACGCCGGCCACAGTTCCGGGTGGGCCGCGAGCAACTCGTCGAGCGCCGCGAGGTCGGCGGGGGTCGCTTCGCGCCAGCACAACCGTTCGACAAGGGCGGCGAGTTGCGCCGCGGGGGTTTCGTCGGTCATCGCCGGCCCTCCGCGGACAGTGTGCGGGTCACGCAGTCCGCGAGCATCTCGCGCACGCGGGCGGCCGCCTTGTAGACCGCCTTCGCGGTCATCTTGAGCCGGTCGGCCGCCGCGCCGATCGTGCCGTCGGTCGCGTAGCAGGTCTCGATCAGCGTCCGGTCGGAGGGTAAGAGCTTCTCCAGGCACCCGGCGAGCGCGTCGCGGCGGGCCTCGTGGCGGGCGGTCCGGTCCGCGGCCTCCAGCAGCGCCGCCTCGAACCGCTCGCCGAACGCGTGCCGGTCGCGGCCCTTGGCCCGGCGGTCCCGCAGCACGCGGTGGTACGCGACGCCGCACGCCCACGCCGGGAAGTTACTGCCCGAGGTGAACCGCGCGAAGTTCTTCCAGAGGGCCAGGCTCGTCTCCTGCATCACCTCGTCCGCGTCGTGCCAGTCCCGGACGAGTGCGAACACGTAGGCGTAGATCTCGCGCTGGTACTGCGTGAACAGGCGCAGGAACTCGGCGTGCCGGGAGGAATCCTCCGGCACGGGGGGTTCATCGACCGTTGGGCGTTCCGGCGACACGCGGCCCCCACTGCGGAACTCGTTCACCGCCCGTACCTACGCCGGCGGCGGCGGATTTTCCCCGATTCTTCACCGACGGGGCCGCGGTCACGCGGTGCGGAACCGCTGGCGGTACTTGAGCGGCGTCAGCCCGGTGAGCGTTTTGAAGTGGTGGTTGAAGTGGCTCTGGTCGTAGAACCCGCAGTCGAGGGCGATCTGGGACACGGACTTGTCGCTGGTCTCCAGCAGGTAGCGGGCCATCCCGATCCGCACCTCGCGGACGTAGTTCGTCGGGGTGATCCCGAAGTGCCGCGAGAACTCGCGCTGGAGCTGACTCACCGAGAGCCCGGCCCGCTCGGCGAGGTCTCCGACCTCGATGTTCTCGCGGTACCGCTCGGTGACGAACGCGACCACGTTCAGGAGCCGGCTGTACCCCTCGACCTTGCCGGCCGAGTGCTCGAACGGCCGCTTCACCCCCGCGAGCCCCGCGACGCCGCCGCTCTTGTCGTGGAGCGGGATCTTGTTGCACAGGTACAGCCGCGGGAGGCCGTCGTTCCCGGGCACCAGCCACACCTGGTTCGCCAGCGGCTTGTCGGCGGCGATGACCCGGCGGTCCTCGGCGACGTACTGCGCGGCGATCGCGGGCGGGAAGAAGTCGAAGTCCGTCTTGCCGACCAGGGCCGCGGGCGACTTCGCGCCGACGACGTCGCACACGACCTGGTTGGCGCGCACGAACCGGCTCTCGACGTCCTTGACGTAGAGGTAAATACCCGGGAGCGCGTCGAAGAGGTCGAACAGTTCGTCGGGCCGCGTGAGGCGGTCGAAGAAGGCGGTTGCCCACGTCGCGGGGTCGTCCGGGATCGCAGCCATGCGGTAAAATTACAAAATCTCGCGGCTATTTGACAAGACACGGCTCCTGTCGCGGGGGAAAATTACTCACACTGCCCGCCTGCCAGCACGGACCGCTCGACACACGGCACGCCGGACTGCCCCGGTGCGGCGGGCCGACCTGACTACCGGTTGCACCCCACACCCGTAGGACACCGAACCGTGACCGCTCGTCTCCTCCCCACCCTCCTCCTGGGGGCCGCGTTCGCGTCCTCGGCCCCCGCCGCCGACACCAAGCCCGCCCCGGCCGCGGGGCCGGTCAGCTTCTACAAGAGCGTCCGCCCGGTCCTCCAGGCCAAGTGCCACGGCTGCCACCAGCCGGCGAAGGCGCAGGGCGGGTACGTGATGACGGAGTTCGCCAAGCTCCTCACCACGGGCGACTCGGGCACCAAGGCCGTCGTCCCCGGCAAGCCAAAGGAGAGTGAACTCCTCCGCCAAATCACTCCGGACGCAAAGACCCACAAGGCGCTGATGCCGAAGAACGCCGACGCGCTCCACGAGAGCGAGGTCGAGCTGATCGCACGGTGGGTCGCGGAGGGGGCGAGGGACGACACGCCGGCCAACGCCGCGGTCCACTTCGACGCCGAGCACCCGCCGACGTACACCCGGCCCCCGGTCATCACCGGGCTCGACTTCGCGCCGGACGGCAGGGTGCTCGCCGTCGCCGGGTTCCACGAGGTGCTGCTCACCGACCCCGAGCAGGGGAAGCTCGTGGGGCGGCTCGTCGGCCTCTCGGAGCGGGTCCAGTCGGTGCGGTTCTCCCCGGACGGCAAGACGCTCGCCGTCGCGGGCGGGAACCCCGGCCGCATGGGCGAGCTCCAGCTCTGGGACGTCGAGAAGGCGAAGCTCAAGGCGTCGATCGCCGTGGGGTACGACACCGTCTACGGCGTGAGCTGGTCACCGGACGGCAAGCACGTCGCGGTCGGCTGCTCCGACAACACGGTGCGGGCGTTCGACGCGCTCACCGGCAAGCAGGTCCTCCAGCAGGGCGCGCACTCGGACTGGGTGCTCGGCACCGTGTTCTCCGCGGACGGCTCGCACATCGTGTCCGTCGGCCGGGACATGACCGCCAAGCTGACCGAGGTCGCCACGCAGCGGTTCGTCGACAACGTCACGAGCATCACCCCGGGCGCGCTGAAGGGCGGAATCCAGGCCATCGACCGGCACCCGACCCGCGACGAGATCGTCACCGGCGGCGCGGACGGCACCCCCCGGGTGTACCGGATGCACCGCAAGACCGCCCGCCAGATCGGCGACGACGCGAACCTGATCCGGCCGCTCCCGGCGATGACCGGCCGCGTCTTCGACGTGACCGTCAGCAGGGACGGCACCCTCGTCGCGGCGGCCGCGGCGCTCGACTCGACGGGCCAGGTCCTGATCGCGGCGTACCCCGGCGATCTGGACCCCAAGTCCGCCGAGCGGATCAAGCAGATCGAGTCGAAGCGGGTGCAGCAGCGGACCCCCGAGGAGGTGGCCGAACTGGCCCGCCTGCGCCCGGCCGTCTCGACCGACAAGCCGGTCACCGCGAACGTCCCGGCCGGTCAGTACGCGGTCGCCTTCCGGCCCGACCGCAAGGTCGTCGCCGCCGCGGGGGCCGACGGCACGGTCCGGATCATCGACGCGGCCACGGGCACCGTGACGAAGCAGTACACCCCGGCCCCGGTGACGAAGCCCGCCGCCGGGACCGAGGTCGCCGCGGCACCCGACTTCGTCCGCGACGTGAACCCGGTCCTGTCCCGGCTCGGGTGCAACGCCGGGACGTGCCACGGGGCGCAGGCCGGCAAGAACGGGTTCAAGCTCTCGCTCCGCGGGTACGACCCGATCTTCGACGTCCGAGCGCTCACCGACGACCTCGCCGGCCGCCGGGTGAACGTCGCCGCCCCCGACGACAGCCTCATGCTGCTCAAGACGACGGGCGCGACCCCGCACGTCGGCGGCGGCCTCATCACGACCGACGACCCGTACTACAAGATCATCCGCGGGTGGATCGCCGCCGGCGCGAAGCTCGACCTGACCGCCCCGCGGGTCACGAAGATCGAGCTGCTCCCGGTCAACCCCGTGGTCCAGAAGGACGGCCAGACGCAGCAGTTCACCGTGACCGCCACCTTCGCCGACGGGAAGACCCGCGACGTGACCAAGGAGGCGTTCGTCGAGACCGGCAACGCCGACGTCGCGACCGCGTCGCCCCGCGGCGGGCTGCTCACCGCGATCCGCCGCGGCGAGGCCCCGATCCTCGCCCGGTACGAGGGCGCGTACGCCGCCACCACGCTCACCGTGATGGGCGACCGCACCGGGTTCACCTGGACCCAGCCCCCGGCGAACAACCGCATCGACGAGCTGACCGCCGCGAAGTGGAAGCGGATGCAGATCGAGCCGTCGGGCATCTGCTCCGACGAGGAGTTCGTCCGGCGGGTGACCATCGACCTGACCGGGCTGCCGCCGTCGGCCGACGACGTGCGGGCGTTCCTCGCCGACACTCGCGATGCGAAGACTAAACGAGACGAGTTGGTCGACAAGCTCGTCGGCAGCAAGGAGTACGTCGAGTACTGGACCAACAAGTGGGCCGACCTGCTCCAGGTGAACCGCAAGTTCCTCGGGGTCGAGGGGGCCGCGGCGTTCCGCAAGTGGATCCGCACCGAGGTGGACGCGAACACGCCCTACGACCAGTTCGCCCGCAAGGTGCTCACCGCCCAGGGCTCGAACAAGGACAACCCGGCCGCGTCGTACTACAAGATCCTCCGCACCCCCGCGGACACGATGGAGAACACGACGCACCTGTTCCTCGCGGTGCGGTTCAACTGCAACAAGTGCCACGACCACCCGTTCGAGCGGTGGACCCAGGACCAGTACTACCAGATGGCCGCGTTCTTCGCCCGCACCGGGCTGAAGACCGACCCGGCGTCCGGCGACAAGAAGATCGGCGGCACCGCGGTCGAGGGGGCCAAGCCGCTGTACGAGATCGTCGAGGACGTGGCGGCCGGCGAGGTGAAGCACGAGCGGACCGGGGCCGTGACCGCCCCCAAGTTCCCCTACCCCGCCAAGTTCGAGACCAAGGACAAGGCCCCGCGGCGGACCGAACTCGCCGAGTGGATCACCTCGGCCGACAACGCCTACTTCGCCCGCAGCTTCGTGAACCGCCAGTGGGGGTACATGTTCGGCGTCGGCATCATCGAGCCGATCGACGACATCCGCGCCGGGAACCCGGCCACCAACCCCGAGCTGCTCGACTTCCTCACGGCCGAGTTCGTGAAGAGCGGGTTCGACGTGCGGCACGTCCAGAAGCTCATCTGCAAGAGCCGGACGTACCAGCTCAGCTTCGAGTCGAACAAGTGGAACGCGGACGACAAGACGAACTTCTCGCACGCCCTCGCCCGCCGGCTCCCGGCCGAGGTGCTGTACGACGCGGTCCACAAGGCGGTGGGCGCGCGGTCGGCGATCCCGGGCGTGCCACCCGGCACCCGGGCCGCGGAACTACCCGACGTCGGCGTCGAACTGCCGACCGGGTTCCTCGCGGCGTTCGGCCGCCCGGTCCGCGAGAGCGCGTGCGAGTGCGAGCGGACCAGCGGGCTGCAGCTCGGGCCGGTCATGGCGCTCATCAACGGGCAGACCGTGGCCGACGCTATCAACGACCCGAAGAACGAACTCGCCGCGCTCGTCGCCAAGGAAAAGGACGACGACAAGTTGATCGACGAGATCTTCCTTCGCGTCCTGAACCGCCACGCGAACAAGTCGGAACTCGAGAAGTGCCGCGAGGCGCTCACCGCCGCCGTCGGCGAGAACCAGTCGCTCGCTGACACGCTCAAGGCGCGCGAGCCCGAGGCCGCGGCCGAGCGGAAGAAGAAGGAGGCCGAGCGCGACGGGCTGCTCGCGAAGGCCAAGGCGGCGCAGGCCGACTACGAGAAGGAGACCGCGGCGAGGGTCGCGGCCGACGAGAAGGCGCGGGCCGAGCGGATCGCGGCCGCCGACGCCGCGGTCAAGAAGTACGACGCCGACATCGCGGCCAAGATCGCCGCCGCCGAGAAGCGGCTCAAGGCCGGCCCCGAGTGGACCGTGCTGACGCCCGACGCGAAGTCGCTGAAGGCCCCGACCGGCACCAAGCTGGAAGTTCAGGCCGACGGCTCGGTCTTCGCCACCGGCAAGCCGGACAAGGGCAACTACACGTTCACCGTGCCCACCGACCTGACCGGCGTGACCGCGGTCCGGCTCGAAGTCCTGGCCGACCCGAAGTTCCCCGCGGGCGGCCCGGGCCGCGCCCCGAACGGCAACTTCGTGCTGACCGAGATGAAGATGACCGCCGCGCCGAAGGCCGGCGGCAACCCGACCCCGGTCGCGTTCGGGAAGGCCCAGGCCGACTTCTCGCAGCAGAACTTCGACGTGAAGACGGCGTTCGACGGCACCCCGAACGGCGGCAAGGGCTGGGCGGTCGCGCCCAACTTCGGCGTCACGCACTGGGCCGTGGTCGAGTTGAAGGAGCCCGCCGGGTTCAAGGACGGCACCGTGTTCACCGTCACGATGTCGCACCAGTTCGCGCAGGCGGACCACAGCATCGGCCGCTTCCGGCTCTCCGTGACGACCGCGAAGCCGCCGGTGCCGCTCGGGCTGGCCGAGGAGTACCGCACGGTCCTGGCGACCCCGGCCGCGGAGCGCACCGCGAAGCAGGTCGAAACCCTGGGCAAGCTCGTGAAGGCGACCGACCCCGAGTTCGCCAAGCTCCAGAAGGCCGCGGACGAGGCCCGCGCCCCGCTCCCGGCCGACCCGAAGCTCAAGGAGTTGAAGGACGCCGTGGCCGCCCTCTCGGTGCCGACCCCGGAGGACCCGAACATCGTCCAGTTGCGGAAGGACGCCGAGACGAGCGCGCGTCAGGCGGCGAACAGCCGGCTGACCGGGGCGCAAGACATTGCCTGGGCGCTCATCAACAGCCCCGCGTTCCTGTTCAACCGCTAACGACCACCCTCGCCCCGGCGCTGCCCGGGGCGTTCCTCCCGAACTCTCACAGGAGCCTCCCATGCTCGTGATCCCCGGTCGGCAGGGCAACGACACCTGCGACTCGCGGCTCAACCTGTCCCGCCGCGACATCCTCCGCGTCGGCGGGTCGGGGCTGTTCGGCCTCAGCCTCGGCTCGATGCTCGAGTACCAGGCCAGGGCCGCGGAAGTGGCCAAGTCCCCCGGCGGCCCCGGGTGGGGCAAGGCCAAGAGCATCATCCTCGTGTACCTCCAGGGCGGCCCGAGCCACCTGGACCTGTGGGACCCGAAGGAGAACGTGCCCGACAACGTGAAGAGCGAGTTCGGCCCCATCGCGACGAAGGTCGCGGGCGTGAAGTACACGTCGATCCTGCCGAAGCTTTCGCAGGTGAACGACAAGTTCACCACCCTGCGGTCGATGAGCTACACCCCGAACGGCCTGTTCAACCACACCGCGGCCATCTACCAGATGATGACCGGGTACACGACCGACAAGGTGAGCCCGTCGGGCCAGTTGGAGCCGCCCGACCCGAAGGACTACCCGAACTTCGGCTCGCAGCTCGTCCGCCTCAAGCCGGTCGAGGTGCCGATGCTGCCGTTCGTCACCCTGCCCCGGCCGCTCCAGGAGTCGAACGTCATCGGCAAGGGCGGCACCGCCGGGTTCCTGGGCAAGGCCTACGACCCGTACACGCTGTACCCGGCCGGCGACGACATGGACCTGAACAAGATGGACAAGATCCAGACGGAGGACCTCAAGCTCCGCCCGGAGGTGTTCGCCGGCCGCCTCGAGCGCCGGGCCAGGCTCCGCGACTCGATCAACGCCGGCATGCCGGCCATCGACAAGGCGGTCGCCGAGCACAACCTGAACGGGTACTACGAGCGGGCGCTGAACCTGGTGCTCTCGGGCCGCGCCAGGGAGGCGTTCGACATCAGCCGGGAGACCGACAAGACCCGGACTATGTACGGCAAGAACACGTTCGGCCAGAGCTGCCTCCTCGCCCGGCGGCTCGTCGAGGCCGGAACGCGGGTGGTCGAGGTCATCTGGCCGAAGGTGGCGAACTCCGACAACCACTCGTGGGACCACCACGTCGGCCTCACCAAGCGGATGAAGGACCAGTCCGGGCCGATGCTCGACGCGGGCCTGTCGGGCCTGTTCACCGACCTCGACCAGCGGGGGATGCTGAAGGAGACCCTCGTGATCGCGGTCGGCGAGTTCGGCCGCAGCCCGCAGAAGGGCGTGAGCACCTCGGGCAACGGGAACTCGGCCGACGGCCGCGACCACTGGCCGTACTGCTACACCGCGGTCGTCGGCGGGGCCGGGATCAGGGCCGGGGCGGTGTACGGCGAGTCGGACAAGACCGGCTCCAGCCCGAAGACCGACCCGGTTCACCCCGGCGAACTGCTCGCCACGATCTACCACGCCTTCGGGATCGACCCGCGGACGCTGGCCTACAACCACCTGAACCAGCCGCGGGAACTCGTGCCGAACGACGCGGTGACCAAGCTGTTCGGGTGAGCGGATGAAGTGACGCGATGAACGGAGCGGCCGGGGCGCCCCGGCCGCTCCGTTTCCTGGGCCGGTCTCACGCCGAATCGTCGTGAAGAATATCTGTAGCCGGCCTCTGTGAGGCCGGTGCTTGGGGACTTGCACAGGCCCGGCCTCACAGAGGCCGGCTACAGAAGAAATACGGAACACCTCGATC
>NZ_JBHYGG010000290.1:32499-36933 GCF_051859125.1 Gemmata sp. | reverse complement strand
GGGCGGGGTGGCCGGCCCGCGCCCCCCGCGGGGCCGGAACAGCCGGCCCTACGGGTTCCAACGTCGCTCAGTGCGTGAGGCCGAACACGTAGTACGACAAGCCCATCAACCCCAGCACCGCGGCCCCGGGCGACACCTCGCGGCCGCGGCCCGCCAGCACCTTCAGCACCGGGTGCGCGAGCAGCCCGGCCGTCAGCCCGTTCGCGATGTTGTAGGTGAACACCACCATCACGATCGTCACGAACGCCGGCACCGCCTCGGTCAGGTCGTCGAACTCGATCCGCCGCACCGCCCCCATCATGAGCACGCCGACCGCGACCAGCGCCGGGCCGTAGGCGTAGGCCATCGTCTGGAGCGGTTGCACGAGCGGGATGAAGAACAGCGTGGCCGCGAAGAGCAGGGCCGTCACGACCGCGGCCAGCCCCGTTCGCGCGCCCTCCTTTACCCCGGTCGCCGACTCGATGTACGCGCCGCTCGTGGACGACCCGACCACCGACGCGAACACGCACGCGGCCGCGTCCACGAGCATCGGCTTTCGCGGGTCGGGGAAGTTGCCGTCCTCGTCGAGCATGTCGCCGGCCGCCCCAACGGCGACGAGCGTGCCGAGTGTGTCGAGGAAGCTCATCAGGAACAGCGTGAGCAGCACCGGCAGGAACGCGAGCGTCAGCACGCCGCTCACGTCGAGTTGGAACGCGATCGGCGCGAGGGAGTAGTCGCCGGTGAACGGCAGGGCGACGACGCCTTGCGGTGCCGCGCCGTGGCCGAGGGCGTACCCGGCGGCCGCGGTCGCGACGATGCCGACGAGCAGCGCGCCCTTCACGCGGCGGATCAGCAGCACCGTCATCAGCAGGAACCCACCGACGGCGAGCAGCACCTTCGGGTCGTGCAGGTCGCCGATCTTCAGCGGCACCGCCGGCCGGCCCAGCAGCGGCGACCCCGCGGCCTGGAGCGCCGCCGCCGGCACCCCTTCAACAAAGCTCGCGACGACCCGCGTTTCGTACAGCCCGACGAGCGCGAGGAACAGGCCGATGCCGGCGGCGAAGCTGTGCTTCAGGCTCGGGGAGACGGCCCGCGCGAGCCACTGGCGGACGCCGAGCAGCGTGACGACGAGGAACACCACCCCGGCGACGAACACCGCCCCGAGCCGCTGCTGCCACGACACCGGCACGCCCGCGATGGTGACGGCCGTCAGGCCGAACGCGATGAAGGCGTTCTCGCCCATGTACGGCGCGACCGCGATCGGCCGGTTCGCGTACAGCCCCATGAGCAGGCACCCGGCCACGGCGACGAGGATCGTGGCGACCGTGCTCGGGCCGACGGGGAGCCCCGCGAACGCGAGGATCGCCGGGTTCACGACGACGATGTACGCCATCGTCGCGAACGTCGTGGCCCCGCCGAGCACCTCGGTGCGCGCGGTCGTGCCGCGTTCGGTGAACTTGAAGTAGCGGGCGAGTGCGGTGCGCATGCGGGACAGTATACCGCCGCGGGGGCGCCCCGTGAGCCGGCGAGGGCAGCCGGCCGCAGGAGGCGACTCGCTCCGCGAGTCGCGCCCCAGTGCTCCGACGTGGGCGGGTGTGGCTCGGAGCGCCGCCGGTGTCACTCGCGGAGCGAGTGACCTACTTTGTGGTCACTTCACGCCGCGCGGGGTGGCGCGGAGTTGCTCGAGCACGGCTGGGTCGAGCCGCGCCCTGCCGAGGGCCGCGGCGTTCCGGTTCAGCGCGTCGGCGAGGGCGTGCCCGAGGTCCGGGTGCCGGAGCCGCAGCGCCTCCACCGCGGCCGCGCCGCGCTCGAACGGCCCGGCCTTGGCCGGGAACTTCGGGAACGGGCTGTCCGCCACCCGAACGACCAGCTCGTTCGACGCCTTGGCCGCGGCCTCGGTGTCGCGGTACGCGAGGACGATCGCCTCGCCCAGCCGGCCGGCAGCGCTAGCGTCCCGGGCCGCGACGGCATCCGGGTCGAGCTTCTTGAGCGGGCCGGTGGCGGGGAACTGCTCGGCCTCCAGCTTGCGGAACCGGGCCTCGGCCTCGTCGAGCCGCCGCTCGCGGACGTACAGGAGCCCGAGTTCAATCGACCACCGCACCACCTTCTCGGGGCTCGTGCCGCGGTTCTCCAGGCCCGCGATCAGCTCGCGCTCGCGGGTCGAGACGATCTTCTCGGGCGGGCGGACGTCGGGCAGGCCGGCCGCCGGCGCGGTCGCGGCCCCGGCGTCGTGCGGCGGGTTCACCTTCGCGTAGACGAGGACCCCGGCGGCCAGCGAAGCGGCGCACCCGACGGCGGCAACCGCCCACCGGCCCCAGCGAACGGGCGGGGCCGCTGGCACGGGGCCGGTCAGGGGGACCGTCGCGCTCGGGGAAGTCGGCACGGCCCCAGTCGGCACGGGGACGCCGTTCGTCTGAGTGGCCGAAAGGGCTAGCGCCGGCGGGGCCGACACGGCCAGCCCGTCGCGGACCCGCACCAGGTCGCGGAGGATCTCGCGGGCCGACTGGTACCGCGCGTCGGGCGCCTTTGCCATCATCCGGTGGACCATCGCGCACAGGTCGGGCGGCAGGTCGGGCCGCACCTCGGCGAGCGGCCGCGGGGTCTCCTGGACGTGCTTGATCGCCACGTCGAACGGGGTGACGCCGCGGAACGGGGGCTCGCCGGCGAGCAGGTGGTAGCACGTCACCCCGAGGGAGTACAGGTCGCTGCGGTGGTCGACCGGCTTGCCCTGCACCTGCTCGGGCGACATGTACAGCGGGGTGCCGAGGGTGACACCGCTCTGCGTGAGGTTGTGGGCCGCCTTCCCGCCGTCGAAGAACCGGGACAGGCCGAAGTCGGTCACCTTTACCTCGACCCTGCGGGTGACCAGGATGTTCTCGGGCTTGATGTCGCGGTGGACGATCCCCTCCTCGTGCGCCTTCTGGAGCGCGAGGACCACCTGGCGGACCACGCTGAGGGTGACGGCGAGGTCTGGCGGCCCCTTGCGGACGAGGTACTCGCGGAGGTTCCGGCCCTCGACGTACTCGAGCACCATGTACCGGGTGCCGGCGTGCTCGCCAATCTGGTGGATGTGGACGATGTTCGGGTGGTTCAGCTTGGCGACCGCCTCGGCCTCGGCCTGGAACCGCTTGAGGGCGGTCGGGTTCGTGGCGAGGTCGTTGCGGAGCAACTTGACGGCCACGTCCCGCTTCAGCGAGAGCTGCCGGGCGAGGTACACCTGCCCCATGCCGCCGGCCCCAATGCGGCGGAGCAACTGGTAGTCGCCGAGGGTGCGGCCGGTCAGGTCGGGAGGCGGGGCCGCCCCGTCCGGTGAGTCGGCCGGGTCGAGGGGCTGGGTGTCCGGCATCGGTCCGGCTCCGGTGGGTCTGCGGCGCGAACAACCCGGGGCGGGGGCGTCGCGCTTCGCGGCCGGCGGGAATGGCGGTGCCGTCATCATATCGGCCCGTTCGCGAAAGAAAAATGAGAGCCCCGGCGGGCCGGGTGCCTCTTAGTTTTGGGCATCTGGGCGAGCGGGGGACGTGAGTCCCCCCGGTGGAACCGCGATTCACACTCACAGGGGGGACTCACGTCCCCCGCTCGCCAAAACCCAACGGCCCCGGACTATACTGTACCTTCCCACTGCCACCCGCCGGAGATCCCATGCGCCCCGCCCTCCCCGTCGCCGCACTTCTCGCCGCCGCGCTCGCCGTCACCGCCTCCGCGCAGACGCCCACGGCGGGCGAGAAGGCCGTCATGACCCACGTCGTGCAGATCGACGGCAGGGCCGACGTGGACGAGAAGCTCGCGGCCGCGGCCCGGGTGGTCGCCGAGTTCGAGACCGGCACCGACGCGCTCCTCGCGAAGCTCGCGAAGCACCCGGAGATCGGCGGCGTGAAGCTGCTCGACGCGACAAAGTGTACCGACAAGGGGTTCGCGGCGCTCAAGGAGCTACCGCACCTCCGCAAGCTCGTGCTCGGCAAGGCGTCGCTGACCCCCGCATCGGCCGCGGCCATCGGCCAGTGCAAGAACCTCCGCTACCTCGGGCTCGTCGGGTGCGGGGTGACCGACGCCGAGTTCGCGGGGATGAAGGACCTCACGATGCTGGAGCACCTGGCGCTGTCCGAGAACCCGCAGATCACCGACAAAACGATGGCGGTGGTGAAGGGGTACGCGCGGCTCCGCGTGCTGTACCTGAACAAGACCGGGATCACCGACAAGGGGCTCGCGGACCTGAAGCCGCTCGACGGGCTCCGCACGCTGAGCGTGAAGGCCACCCGGGTCACCGCCGACGCGGCCGACAAGTTCGTGGACGAGATGCCCAACCTGAGGAGCGTCGGGCAGTAGACCGCGCGGCCGGCGTAAGCCGTCTGTTCTGCGAGCGAGCACGAGGGGGGGGCGATAGACTTTGGCGAGCGGGGGACGTGAGTCCCCCGGTGGATCGCGAAAGGCGGTTCTACCGGGGGACTCACGTCCCCC
>NZ_JBHYGG010000290.1:0-32489 GCF_051859125.1 Gemmata sp. | reverse complement strand
GGGGGGGGCTTTCTCGTGGGGGGCGGGGGGGCGGTCCGCCCCCGGGTGCCTCCCGTTCGCGGTTCCACCGGGGGGACTCACGTCCCCCGCTCGCCAAGCAGGAAGGCACGAACAGCCGACTTACGCCGGCCGCTCGCCGCGAATACAATCTGGGTCACCCCCCGCCCGCCGGAGACCCTCCCCCATGCGACCCGTCGCGCTCCTCGCCCTCGCACTCCTCTCGTCGCCCGCCGCCGCGCAGCCGAAGCCGCTGCCGGCCGACCTCGTGGCCCCCACCGACGCCCTCTCGCCGGCCGACGAGCGCAAGGCGTTCACCCTGCCGCCGGGGTTCGACGCGCAGCTCGTCGCCAGCGAGCCCGACATCCAGAAGCCGATGCAGATGGCGTGGGACGCGAAGGGCCGGCTCTGGGTCACCACGTCGTACCACTACCCGTTCGCCGCGCCGCCCGGGAAGGGCACCGACAAGGTGTTCGTCCTCTCCGACTTCGACCCCGAGACGGGCCGGGCGAAGACGGTGAGGACGTTCGCCAGCGACCTGAACATCCCCATCGGCGTGCTGCCGCTGCCCGACGGCAAGTCGGTGCTCGTGTCGAGCGTCGGCGAGATCCGCAAGTACACCGACGCCGACGGCGACCTGAAGGCCGACTCGTTCGAGGTGCTGTTCAGCGGGTTCGGGTGGCGCGACACGCACGGCATGTACAACTCGTACACCCTCATGCCCGACGGCTGGGTGTACTCGTGCCACGGGTTCAACAACGACTCGACGGTGAAGGGCAAGGACGGGCACGAGGTGAAGATGCACTCGGGGAACGTGTTCCGGTTCCGGCCCGACGGGAGCCGCATCGAGGTGTACTCCCGCGGGCAGGTGAACCCGTTCGGCATCGCGGTGGATCCGTGGTTCAACCTGTACACGGCCGACTGCCACTCGCGGCCGATCACGCAGGTGATCCCCGGGGCGTACTACGAGAGCTTCGGCAAGCCGCACGACGGGCTCGGGTACGGCCCGACGATGTTCGGGTACGCCCCCGGCGGCACCGGCATGTGCGGGGTCGCGTGGTACGACGCGGACCAGTTCCCGAAGGAGCACGTCGGCTCGCTGTTCCTCGGCAACGTCGTCACCAACCGCGTCCACCGGGCGAAGGTCGAGTGGACGGGCGCGACGCCGAACGCGGTGCAGCAGCCGGACCTGATCGCCAGCACCGACCGGTGGTTCCGGCCCGTCGATGTCAAGCTCGGACCGGACGGCGCGCTCTACGTCGCCGACTTTTACAACAAGATCATCGGGCACTACGAGGTGGACCTGAAGCACCCGGCCCGCGACAAGGACCGCGGCCGCCTCTGGCGCGTCGTGTACAAGGGCGAGAAGGCCGCCGCGCCGAAGCCGCACCGGGCCGACTTCACGGCCGCCAAGGACGCCGAACTGTTTGAGGACCTGTTCCACCCAAACCTGACGGTGCGGTTCCTCGCGGGCCACCAACTCCGGCGACGGTTCGCCAACGGCGGCGGCAAAGACTTCGACCTGCCGAACGCGGTCGAGCGGATGAAGAAGAGCCCCGAACTCGCGCCGGCGGTGTTCGCGTGGGTCGTTGCGATCACGCAGTCCGGTCCGAAGCACGACGTGGTGGCGGAGTACCTGAAGCTGTTCGGCGCGAAGGGCGAGGTCTCGACGAAAGTCGATGAGCACCAGGGGCACTTCACGCGGGCACTGACGGGCCGCGCCACGCTGACCGACGAGGAGCGGAGGTTCGTGGCCGACGTGCTGTCGGCGGGTCCCCCGCTGTCGCCGCACGCCCTCCGGGCCGCCGCCGAGGCCGCGATCCTGCACCCGCATGCCGACTTCGTGCAACCGCTCCTCGCCGCACTGAAGGCGACCCCCGCCGCTGACAGCCACACGCGCCACGCACTCCGCGTCGCCCTGCGGAACTGCCTGCGAGACGCGGCCGCGTGGCCGAAGGAGTACGACGCGACCTACGCCGAGATCGCGCTAGCGATCCCGAACGAGAAGGCGGCCGGGTTCCTCGCCGCACAGATCAAGAGCGTGGCCGGGGACAAACTGTCCGCGGTCGCGGAGCACGTCGCACGCTACGGCACCGGGAGCGACGAACAAGCGTTGTTTAGCGCGATCGGGTCTGCGACGAGCAACGGGGCGAACCCCGATCCGATCCTTGCCGCGTTTAAGGGACTCCAAGCCCGCGGAAAGAAACTCAACAAGGAGATCGCGGGGAGCCTACTGCGGCAAGGAGAGCAGGCCGCGATCACCTTCGACTTCCCTGCGGGCGGCCCGAGGCCCGGCGAGGAGAAACCCGTCCTCTGGGGCCTTCGCATCTTGAACTCGCTGCCGGCGATCGTGGACCGGGACGCCTCGCCGGACGCCCTCCGACTCGCCTCCACGACGCCCGCTGCTCTCGGACTCCTGGTAGAGAAACCATCGGCTCCCGCAGAGGCCCGCCTGGGTGCGGTCGAAGTGCTTCTGCGGTACGTTCCCGAAGACGGGTTGAAGGCCGCTCGCAAACTCGTTTCATCGCCCGCGACGGCTACTGATTTCCGGGATCGGCTCCTGCTCATGCTCGCGAACTCGCCGAACAAGGACGCGCGGCTCGACGCGCGGGACGCGCTCAAGGACGCGCCGTACCGCACGGCGGTCGCGGTCGGGGTCGCGCTCGCCGGGTCGCCCGCGGGGGCCGACGACCTGCTCACCGCCGTGAAGACCGGCAAGGCCCCGGCGCGGCTGCTCCAGGAGAAGGCGATCGTCGAGCGGTTGCGGGCCGCCAACGTCCCGGACCTCGACAAGCAACTCGCGGCGCTCACCAAGGGGCTGCCGCCGGCCGACCTGCGGATCACCGAACTCGTCAAGAAGCGGGCCGCCGTGTTCGCGTCGTCCAAGCCCGACAAGGAGGCCGGGGCGAAGCTGTTCGCCAAGCACTGCGCCGCGTGCCACAAGATCGGCGAGACCGGCGGGAAGATCGCCCCGCAGCTCGACGGCATCGGGCTCCGCGGCGTCGAGCGCGTCCTCGAAGACGTGCTCGACCCGAACCGGAACGTCGACCAGGCATTCCGGGCGCGGGTCGTCACCACCAAGGACGAGAAGACGCTCACGGGCCTGATGCTCCGCGTCGAGGGCGAGGTGCTCGTGCTGGCCGACGGCGAGGGCAAGGAGATCCGCCTCTCGACGAAGGACATCGAGACGAACCGCGAGACGATGCTCTCGCCGATGCCGGCGAACTTCGCCGAGGTGCTCCCCGAGGTCGAGCTGATGCACCTGCTCGCGTACCTGCTCGACCAGAAGATCCCGGCGGCGAAGAAGGAGTGACGCGACCGGCAGGTTCTGGGGCGAGCGGGGAGGTGAGCCCCGGTGCGTTCGGATTCTACCGGGGGACTCGCGTCCCCCGCTCGCCAACAATCCCGATCGCCTGCCGGCCCGCTTCGGCTGGCGTCCCGCACGCGCGGCTCGTACATTAACCCCTTCCAGCCACCGGCGCGTGCCGAGGCACATCCCGTTGCGGGTGCCGTCCGATGAGTAGCGAGCGACCGTCGCCGCGGCCTCAGTGCAAGTCGTTGATGGGCCTGCGGGTCGTGGGCACCGGGAAGTACGTCCCGGACATGGTCGTCGGCAACGACCACCTGCACGCCCGCCTCGGGTTCGACTCCGACTGGATCGTGAAGCGGACCGGCATCCTCGAGCGCCGCCACGCGGCCGCGCACCAGGCCACGTCGGACCTGTGCGTCGAGGCCGCGAACGACCTGTTCGCCAAGACCGGCCGCACCGCCAAGGACTGCGACCTGCTCGTCCTCGGCACGTTCACCCCGGACATGTCGTTCCCCAGCACCGCGTGCATCGTGCAGGACCGGCTCGGGCTGGTCGGCCCGGCGATCGAGGTCGAGGCCGCGTGCGCCGGGTTCATGTACGCGCTCGTGACCGCGGCGGCGTACGTGAAGGCCGGGGTCAGCGACCGGGCGCTCGTCATCGGCGGCGACACGAACAGCCGGGTGCTCGACCCGAGCGACATCAAGACGTACCCGCTGTTCGGCGACGGGGCCGGGGCGGTGTTCGTCGAGCGGGGCCGGCCCGACCAGGGCATCCTCGCGTACAGCATGGGGTCCGACGGGGCCGGCGGCCCGCTGCTCCAGCGCGAGACGTGCGGGAGCCGCCAGCCGCCGACGCCGGAGCTGCTCGCCGCCGGCAAGCACTTCATGTACATGAACGGCCACGCGGTGTTCAAGTGGGCCGTGAACATCTTGTGTGACACGATCCAGGAAGTGCTCAAGGCGGCAAACCTGACGGTCGAGGACGTGGCGCTGTTCGTGGCACACCAGGCGAACATCCGCATCATCAACGCCGCGATCGACACGCTGAACATCCCGCGGTCGAAGGTGTTCAACAACCTGGAGCGGTACGGGAACACGTCGGCCGGGAGCATCCCGATCGCGCTGGACGAGGCCGCCGCCGAGGGCAAGTTCAAGGAGGGCGACCTCGTCGTCCTGAGCGGCTTCGGGGCCGGCCTCGCCTGGGGCACCGCCGTCGTCCGGTGGTGAACCTTGCGGCGGGTCGCTGCATCTGTCCCGGGTTCACTTCGTTCCCGGAGTCGCGTCGTGTCCACGGACGCCGATGCTTTCGTGCGGGCCATCCTCAGCGACCCGGCCGACGTCACCGCTCGCCTCGCCTTTGCCGACTGGTTACAAGAACAGGGCGGCGTTCCGAACCTCGCCTGGGCGTACTACGTCCGGTTGCACGTCGAGATTCCGGGTTGCGAGGCGCGTGGAGAACTCGCTGAAGACCTCCTCCATGAGGCGACCACACACGTCCCGCATATCCTCGCGACGGTTGCGTTGTCCGCGACTGAGTTGATCGCCCACCTCGACGCCGTTCTTCTCATCCTCCCGAGTTCGCACTACAGGGTCTCACTGGGGGATTGCGAAATCTCAGCGGAGGCACTTGAGCGCATTCCCGCAACATCTGCACTCAACTTCGTGGCTCTGCCGCTCGCCCATCACCGGTGCGGACTACTCGTCGCGATGGACCCGCACGAGTTCGATCTCGCGAAACTGCTCGGGAATCTCCTCAACACGCCGGTCCTCCCGGTCGGCGCTGAACGGACCGAGATCGAAGCGTCAATCCTCTGGCACTACCGGGTCGATCCCGGGTTGAGCGAGCCCGTGCATATCGCGTCTCCGTGAACCACGCCCGCTCTCCTCGTGTCACTGGTTCCGCGGCGGACGCGGGCGGGGTATCATCGGGGCATGTACGAACTCTTCGAGCACACCGCCGACCTCGGGCTCCGCGTGCGTGCGGCCGATCTCGACACGCTGTTCGCCGAGGCGGCCGCGTGCCTGTTCTCGGCCGTCGTCGAGGACGTCGGCACCGTCGAGCCGCGGACCAGCGTGACGGTCGAACTCGCGGGCACCGACCGCGAGTTCCTGCTGTTCGACTGGCTCCGCGACCTGCTCCTGAAGTCCGACGAGGACCACATGGTCTTCGGCCGCTTCGAGGTGCGGGTCCGCGACGACGGGCTGACCGGAACCGCGTGGGGCGAACCGTTCGACGCGGCACGCCACATGCTCGCACACGAGGTGAAGGCGATCACCTACCACGAGTTGAAGGTGGTCCGCGACGGCGACGGGTGGCTGGCGGAAGTGATCGTGGACATTTGAAATCAGCCACGGATGAACACAGATGAAACACAGATAAATCCAAAGACAAAAGGCGCGCAGCATTGTTGGAAAGACCGAAACCCAGCAAGCTCAGAGTTCAGGGTTTCAACACAAGTGCGTTCTGTATCCGTCTTCTGCCTTTATCCGTGTTTCATCTGTGGCTCATTCTAGATTCATCATTCTGGATTCATCATGGCCAAGGCAGAGTTTAGCGGCCCGCTGGAAAAGATCGGGTGCAACTGCTGGCGCATCCCCAAGAGCTTCCGGGCCGGGATGCGGGTGGACGGGCACATCTTCGCCAGCGACAAGCTGATGGAGACGATCCGCAAGGACCAGGCCCCCGAGCAGGTCGCGAACGTCGCCATGCTGCCCGGCATCCAGAAGGCCAGCCTCGCGATGCCCGACATCCACTGGGGCTACGGGTTCTGCATCGGCGGCGTCTGCGCCACCGACCCCGAGGAGGGCGGCGTCATCTCCCCCGGTGGGGTCGGCTACGACATCAACTGCGGCGTCCGGCTCGTGAAGACGAACCTGTACCTCGACGACGTGAAGCCGCACATCCGCGAGCTGGTGAAGGCGCTGTTCTACAGCATCCCGTCCGGGGCCGGGCGGGCCGGGAAGTACAAGTTCGACACCACCGAGACGCGGCGGCTCATGGGCGAGGGGCCGCGGTTCGTCCTCGGCCGCGGGCTCGGCGTGCCGCAGGACCTCGAACACACCGAGTCGAACGGCCTCATCCCCGACGGCGACCCGCACCAGGTCTCGGACCACGCTGTGAAGCGCGGCACCGAGCAGTGCGGCACGCTCGGCAGCGGGAACCACTTCCTCGAAGTGCAGGTCGTGGACGCGGTCCTCGACGCCGACGTCGCCAAGGTGTTCGGCCTCGAACTGAACCAGGTGTGTGTGATGATCCACTCCGGAAGCCGCGGCCTCGGCTACCAGGTGTGCGACGACGCGCTGAGTGTGTTCCGGAACTGCCCCGAGAAGTACAAGTTCGAGCTGCCCGACCGGCAGCTCGCGTGCGCCCCGGTGGGCAGCCCCGAGGGGCGGAAGTACATCGCCGCGATGCGGGCCGCCGCGAACTACGGGTTCTGCAACCGCCAACTGCTCATGCACCAGACCCGCGAGGTGTTCGCGTCAGTGTTCGGGCAGTCGTGGCAGGACCTCGGCATGGACCTGCTCTACGACGTGGCGCACAACATCGCGAAGCTCGAAGAGCACGACGTCGACGGCATCAGGAAGAAGGTGTGGGTCCACCGCAAGGGGGCGACGCGGGCGTTCCCCGCGGGGCACCCGGACGTGCCGGAGCAGTTCCGCGCCGTCGGCCAGCCGGTCATCATCCCCGGCGACATGGGCCGGGCGTCGTGGGTGCTGGTGGGCAGCGCCGGGAGCATGGAGAAGTCGTTCGGCTCGACGTGCCACGGGGCCGGCCGGGCGATGAGCCGCACCGCCGCAAAGCTCGACGGAGCCGGCCGCAAGATCGACAAGGAGTTGGAGCACCGCGGCGTGATCGCGATGGCATCCAGCCGCAGCGGGCTCGCGGAGGAGCAGCCCAAGGCCTACAAGAACGTGGACGACGTCGTCGACACCGTCCACGACGCCGACCTCTCACGCAAGGTCGCTCGCATGCGCCCGATCGGGGTCATCAAGGGGTGATGAGGGCGAGCGAGTCTTCTGGTCCGAGCGCCGAGCGAGGGTGAGCTTGGACCCTCGCTCGGGCTCGGACGCACACCGAGCCACCAGACCCCGAGTCAGTTCTGCCCGGGGATGCCGGGCGACGCGGCGGGCGTGTGGGCGCGCTTGACCAGGTTCATCACCGGCAGGTCGTTGGTCCCGGCCTTCACGCGCACGTCGAACTTCGAGTGGGCCGCGTCGTACCAGCCGAGCAGCCGGTCCTGGCCGCCCTCCGCCCCTCGCTCCGACTTGCCCCCGTCCGGGTCCGGCCACCGGAGCAGCACCCGGTACCCGCCGGCCGGGGCGCCGTCATTGTCAGCGAACGTCGAGATCGTGTAGGTGCCGTCGTCCCTCGTGACCCCTTGCGGGTTCTTGGGCACCTTCGGCACCGTCGGGGCGTCGAGCGGGAACAGGGTGACCACGACCCCGCCGACCGGCTGACCGTCAAACGTCACCTTGCCCGTGACCGGGTGCGGCACCAGGGCGTCGGGCTCTGCGGGAGCGGTGGACGAGCACCCGCTCGCGAACAGCACAGCACCGAGCAGGACGGCCGCACGCACGCTTCGGAAGTCAGTCACTGGTGACCACCTCGTTTCCGGCCCGGGTGATGAACCGGGCGAACAGCCGGATGTCCACCGACGCCTTCACGAACCGCACCGACCCGTCGGCCATGACGTGGTGCGCGCCGCCCTGGTGGAAGCTGTACACCTCGTTGCCGTTCGTGCAGTTGGTGTGGCACGACCCGCCCTCGGAGACGGTGCCGGTCGCGTCGAACCCGTGGGTGACGTAGGCGTTGCCGGGGTTGGCCCAGCCGCCGTCGGTCCGGGTGCCGGTGCCGGTCATGGTGTTCAGCGTCCACGCGTTCGGCCGCCCGGCGGTCTCCGAGAGGATGAACGTGTTCGACGTGCCGTCGCGGACCTCCGGGATCGAGTACGTGCGGTTCACGTCCATGATCCCGCTCCCGCCCGGGTCCGGGACCGCGTCGCACAGCCCCTTCTCGACGAGCGAGTCGGCGTACCCGTAGTTGGGCGCGTAGTCGGTCGGCGGGTTCTTGAC
Organism: Gemmata sp.; assembly: GCF_051859125.1. Taxonomy (NCBI): domain Bacteria; kingdom Pseudomonadati; phylum Planctomycetota; class Planctomycetia; order Gemmatales; family Gemmataceae; genus Gemmata; species Gemmata sp. The sequence goes on along the minus strand of NZ_JBHYGG010000290.1, from coordinate 24,110 downwards.
GGCCCCGGACGACGTCAGGCACACCCGGTCGTCGCCCCCCGGCACGTTCGGGCACTGGAACACCGGGATGCGGTTCGCGATGGCCGGGCGGTTGGCCGCGTTGTCCCACGCCACGTTGAGGGAGTACTGCTTCTGGACGTTCCCCTGCTCCAGGTACGGGAGCACGAACACGCTCCAACTGTGCTTCACGGTGAACACGGTCATGCCCACCCGCTTCAGGTGCGACTGGCTGGTGCCGCTCGTGGTGGACGACGTGCCGCCCGGGGGGAACACGTGGTACGTGCCGTGGAAGCTGTTCAGCGCCAGGCCGATCTGCTTCAGGTTGTTCTGGCACTTCGTGCGGGCCGCGGCGTCGCGGACCTTCTGCACCGCGGGCAGCAGCAGCCCGATCAGTACCGCGATGATGGCGATGACGACGAGCAACTCAATGAGCGTGAAGCCGCTGGGCGCACGGCCGGGTCGCGGAACGGTCATGGGGGAAGGGCCTCGTGTGGTTCGAGAGGGGGGCGGGGCCGACGGGCACCCGGCGGCCGAACGGGCGCGTGGGTCAGAAGTCGGAGCCGATCACCTCGCCGTCGGCGATCAGGCAGACGCGGAGCCAGTTCGCGGCGTCGACGCCGTACCGGACGTACCGCACCGAGCCGTCGCCCATGGCCGCGTTGAATCCGCCGGGGTGCGGGCCGCCGAACCGGACCGACCAGAACTTGGCGGCCAGCGCGTCGGGGTGCTGGTCGTCGGACTGCGGCGGGCTCGCGCCGAACCGCACGTGGTCCTGGTCCCAGCCCGAGTTGTGCCACGCCTCGTTGTCGCCGCCGGACGCGCCGAGCACCGACTGGTGGCACTGCTTCTCACCGACCAACAGCGTGTTCGAGAGGCCGTCGGTCACGTCGGTCAGGGTCCGCTTCTGCTCGACCGGTGCGCCGACGGGTTTCGCGGTGCTCGGGCTCTTCCACTGCCGCACCATCATCCCCTCGCGGCCCTCGCCGGCCATGTCCCGCCCGCCGTTGCCCGCGTAGTCGGACCGCCCGCCGTCGGTGTACACGATGGGCTGCCGCCGGGCCGTGCAGTAGTAGACCTTGATCGCGGTGTTCTGGACCACCGTGTCGCTCGGGTTGTTGTAAACGGTCTCGTGCTCGACGTACGGGGTCAGGTGGAACAGCCACGTCCAACCGACCCGGGTGGTCGCCGCGCAGCAGTCAGAGTTCGGGCCGTCGGACCCCGCGTTCGGGAACTGGCCCTTCGCCCCGTGGTAGTTGTGCAGGGCCAGGCCGATCTGCTTCAGGTTGTTCTGGCACTGGGCGCGGGCCGCGGCCTCGCGGACCTTCTGAACCGCCGGGAGCAGCAGCCCGATCAGCACCGCAATAATCGCGATAACCACTAACAGTTCGATTAATGTAAACCCGCGTGGCGCGTTCGGACGCGTCATTCAATGGTCCTCGAGAGTGTTGGGCAGCGGGCGAATAAATCTATGGATCCGGGGCGTAGCATTCGATCCGGGGAGGGCTCATGGGAGTTTACACGGCACCGAGGCTACGCTGACGTACTTCACGAACTCTTCCGCAGAGCTTAGACATCGTGGCACCGGAGAGAACGGATAAGGTGTTTATTGCGAAGCGGTTGGGCGGCGTGATGAAGGCGAAGTGAATTTCGCGAGAAGTGAATCAAGGTAGTATTGAGGCCATGTAACCGACCGGTTACCTATCACAATAAAAAATGTGTCTATCTGATGATGGTGCCGAGCTTCGCGATTTGAACCCGATAATGATCTCGGTGATTATATCGTGCTCACTAATCCAATGATCTTGTACGGTTACTGAAAGACAACGGTGCAGACCGCTCGCCCCGGACCGGCGCTGTGGTGGCCCACGGCCCGGGGCGTGTGCCGGACGTCTTGTCCGGCCGGCTCGCGTACCCGGTCTCCGCTCACTTCCCGGGGTAGCGGTGCCCGGCGACGTCCACCGGGCAGGTGTAGACCGACGTGCGGGCGGTGACGATCAGCGTCTTGAGGTCCTTGCCGCCGAAGGCCGCGTTCGACGGCTGCTCCGGGAACGCGATCGTGCCGAGCGCCTTGCCGTCCTTGTCGAACACCTGGAGACCGGTCGCCGACGTGATGTAGACGTTGCCCTTCGAGTCGACCGCGGCCCCGTCGCCGCCGCCGTTGGCCCCTTCCTTCGCCTGGGCCAGCGAGCAGAACACCTTCCCCTTGCCGATCTTCCCCGGCCCCTCGACCGGGTAGCTCATCATCTCCTTTTGCCCGCTCGGGAACACGTACAGCGTCTTCTCGTCGGGCGAGAGCCGCACCCCGTTGGGGTTCGGCAGGTCGTCGATGAGCCGCGCCACCTTCCCGTCGGCCGCGGCGTAGTACACGCACGTCTTGCCCTGCGGCAGCGGGTTCGGCGCGCGGAACCCGGGGTCCGTGAAGTACACGCCGCCGGCCGCGTCGAGCACCAGGTCGTTCGGCGCGTTGTACCGCTTGCCCTCGAACGTATCGGTGATCACGCGGCGGTCCTTGCCGTCGGCGCTCAGCGCGACGATCGCGCCGCTCATCTCGCACGCCACGACCTCGCCCTTCGCGATGACCATCAGTCCGTTCGCGAAGTTCGACTTCTCGCGGAACACGCTCAGCTTCCCGTCGGCGTCAATCTTGTGGACCCTCTCGTTCGGGATGTCGGAGAAGTAGGCGTTCCCGTGCGCGTCGGCCGCCGGGCCTTCGGTGAACTTGAACCCGGAGTGCGCCTTCTTGATCTCACCGGCCGGCCCGATGCCCGGGACGGCGGCCTTCTTGTCCTCGGCGGCGACGCCGGCCGCGACAAGCGCGAACAGCGCGAGTGCCTTGACGAATCGGGGCTTCAACATGGGAGGGGCTCCAGCGGTGGGGGCGGGGGTAGAACCGGCCCCGGCATCCTACCCGGCCGCCCGCGGTGGGGCGAGTGCCGGGGTTCCGGGCTCGACTGCGAGCCTCGGGAGCGTCTCTGCCGGTTCCTGGCGGCCGTGCGAGTTACCCGCAGGCCGGGACCGTTCAGCGTGCTACGCCGAGGCGCGACCGTGAACGCGAACGGGGGGCGTGAGCCCCCCGCCGCGCGGCGTCGGCCGCGGCCCGGTTCCTACTTCCCGTCGTCCCCGGTCCCGCCCGAGGCCGGCGGCTTGCCCATGCCGCGGCAAACCTTCTCGCACCGCCGGCACTCGTCGGCGCACTGCTTCATCATCGAGTCGGTGGCGTGCTTCTCGCAGGCGTCGCCGCACCGCTTGCACACGTCGGCGCACGCGGCCGCCATCAGGTCGGTCATCGGGCCGTCGCGGGCGGCGACCCGGGCCGTCGCCGAGCACGCGTCGGCGCAGTCCTGGCACGTCCGGAGCGTGGCGAGGTGCTCCTTCTTCCCGTCGGCGACCAGCTTCGCGCAGTGTGCGGAACACGTGTCGCAGATGCGGGCGCAGTCGTCGCACGCCTTCGCGCAGTGGAGGAACATCGGCATCTTCGGGTCGACGTTCCCCTTCGCGGCCGAGGCGGCCGGGGTGGGGTTCGGGATCGGGGGCTGGGCCGGCTCGGCCCGGGCCGCGAGGAGCCCGCCGCACGCCAGCGCCACCACGCACATTGCTGTTCGGATCATGGTCAAATCCCCTGGCCCCCGCGACGCGCCGCGGGTGGTAGGGGAACATTTGAGCAAACGTCGTGCCCTGCGGTGCCGGGGGCGTTCGGGCGAAACGACCGGTCGGCGGTGGCGGCGGCCGCGGTTCTCGCTTAGGGTAATGGAATCGGAACCCGGAACCCCGCTCCCCCGTGCGGCGTCCAACACGTGTCGCGACGACACGCTCCCCACTTGGAGAATGCTCCCATGCTCTTGCGGATGACGGCACTGGCGGCACTCGCCGTCGGAATGATCGGGCTGGCCGGCGCGGTGACCGCCCAGGACGCCAAGGACGCGCCGAAGCTCAAGCCCGAGGACGAGGCCAAGGTCAAGAAGGCGCTCGGCGAGGTCCAGGAGTTCATCGGTCTGTGGAACCTCGAGGGCACCCAGAAGGACGGGGCCAAGACCGTCGCGTGGAAGGAGAAGGTCACCTGGGGCTGGAACTTCAAGGGCGAGCCGAGCATCACCGTGGACTTCGGCGAGGGCAAGGGCAAGCACTTCACCGGCGGCGTGCTGAAGTACGACCCGGCCAAGAAGAAGTACCTGCTGACGCTCAACACGGCGGACAAGAAGGAAGAAGTGTTCGAGGGCACCGTCCCGCCGGCCGGCGGGCTGAAGCTGGAGCGGAAGGACGCCAAGACCGGCGACCTGTACCTGCTGACGCTCGGCACCCTCGCCGAGGGCATCCGGTTCCAGGTGAAGTACGAGAAGAAGGAGGGCGGCAAGGGGCTCGCCAGCAACGTGTTCGCGATGAACGGCAACAAGGACGGTGAGTCGTTCGCCGGCGGCGCGAAGAAGCCCGAGTGCATCGTCTCCGGCGGCGCGGCGAACATGGCCGTGAGCTACAACGGGAAGACGTACTACGTGTGCTGCACCGGGTGCCGCGACGAGTTCAACGCCAACCCGAAGAAGTACGCGAAGTGACGCCGTAACGCGGTCGTGAACGCGAGCGGCCCACCCGGGAATGGGTGGGCCGTTTCGTTTCGATCGGTCTCGTGGTCCTGGTGCGGGCCGCTGGCCTGCCAGGGCACCGGGAGGGCGGCGCTCCGCTCACATCAAGACCGCGTCAGAACACCGAGCCCGGCCCAGGCCGCTTGAACGGCTTGGGCGGCTTGAGCGGCGGCACCGGCGGCGGGTTGTCCGGGGCCAGCATCGACTCGTCGAGCGGGTTGTACGCGGCCGGCGGGGGGCTGAGCAGGTTTTCCGTTTCCTCCTCTTCCGCGAGCGCCTCCCCCTCCAACAGCATGGAATCGTCGAGCGGGCTCCGCGGCGGCGGCGGCGCGAGCATGGACTCGTCGAGCGGGCCGGGGGGGGGCGGCTGGTCGCGGAGGTCGTTGCGCCCACCGAACGCGGACATGTCGGGGGGCGGGAGCATCGACTCGTCGAGCGGGCTGGGCCGCGGGCGACCGGCGGGGGGCGTGGGGACCGGGCCGAACGGCGGGCGGGCGCCGAGCCCCTGTGCCCGCGGGCGGCTCCCGGGCTTCAGGCCAGGCCGCGGGCCGGGGGTCGGGCGCAGCGGGTCCGCGGAGCCGCCGTTGGCCCAGGCCAGCACCCGCCGGGCCACGTCGGCGGCGGTCTTGCTCTGCGGCTGGACCTCGCCGGCCGGGAGCCCGAGTTCCATGCCCAGGGTGTTCTGGAGCACCGCGGCGACGTGCAGCGCCAGTTCGCGGTTCGGCTGCCGGGCCAGGCCGCGGAGCACGTCCACGCCGTCCGGGTCGCTCGGGTTGAGCCGCAGCATCAGCTCGGCCGCGAACAACCGCATCGGGGCCGGCTGGTTCAGGTTCGTGAGCCGGTCGAGCAGGTCCGGCGTCAGCATGTGGTGGTCGCGGAGCAGGCCGGCGAGTTCGACCCGCAGGGCCGGCGGCATCTCGGTGTCGAGCATCATCGTGGACAGTTCGTTCGCCAGCTCCGGCCGCTCGGCGTTGAGCAGGTCGCCGTTGAAGTGCTCGACGACGGTGAGGATGGCCCGCTTGGCGAGCGGGGGCTGCTCGGCCGACCACGAGATCAGGTCGGCGACGGCGGCCCCGGGGAGCCGGCCCGCGGTGGAGAACATCGGGCCGTCGTTGGCCAGCTTCGGGTCGGCCAGCGCCTCCTTGACCGCCTCCCGGGCGAACGGCCACCGGGCCTCGGCGTTCCACATCAGCGCCTCGGCCGCGGCCAGCCGCACGTCAACCGCCGGGTCGCGGAGGAACGCCGCCAGTTCGGCGATCAGGTCGGCCGTGTCGACCCCCGCGAGCGCGAACACCGCGGCGGCGCGGACGGCCGGTTCCTGCGCCCTCTGCGCGTGCCGGACCACCATCTCGGCCTCGCCCGGCCGCCAGTGCGTGTGGTGCTCCAGCGCCCCCAGCGCCGCGGCCTGCACCTGCGGCCGCTTGTCGGCGAGGAGCGACAGCGCCGGGGCCGGCTCGGTCCGCATCGCCGCCCGCAGGGCGACCGCCTCGGGGACGGTGCGGCACTCGGCCAGGTCCGGCGGCCACCCCCGGCGGGCCGCGATCCGCCGGCTCCACTTGTTCGCCCGGCGGAGCGGCTCGGTCCCGGTGCGGACCAGGTCGTGGTACCCGTAGAGGGCGACGGCCACGAGGAGCAGCGCCCCCTGCACGAGGAACGGCACCCAGTCGTCGGACCGCGGGAACGCGGCCCAGGCCGCGATGGCCCCGATCAGGTACAGGACGACGACCGTGCCGCTGGTCGGCGGGTGCCACACCGGGTGCGACCGGGCCAGCCCCAGTGACAGCAGCAACAGGACGCCGACGGCAACGGTCACGGCCGGCGACTCGGTGCGCGCGGCCAGAACGGCCAGCAGGCCGGCGGGCAGCAGCAGCAACAGGTAGCTGAGCGCGTAGTTCAGAACCCCGATGCTCTGCGGTCGGGAACGACTGATCGAACGCATGTTCACCTGCCCGGTTCGCAACGCCCGGCGCGAGTGGCCGGGAGTGTCCGCACGACGGAAGTGTGGGCGGGGCAGAACTTCCGGTGTCACGGGTCCATCTAACTGTAACGGAGGATTCCACCTGGGTCAAACGGCACGGCGAGAACCCGCCGGATTCGTTGCGCCCCCGCCGCTCCAGGTTTGGGTTACACTGGTTGGGAAACGCTCCAACCGTGTGAATCCGAGGGTCCGATGTCGGCGAGTCGCTTCGTGGTCCGGCGGCGGAACTGGCGGTGGGCACCGGGGAACGAGCACACGCCCCGCGGGTGGGTGTGCTTCCCGGGGCCGGGGGCCGAGGTCGCCGGCTTCGAGTCGTTCGACGCCGCCGAGGCCGACCGCACCCTCCGCGAGGCGGCCGTTCGCCAGCGGATGAACCCGTTCGAGTGCGGCCCGCTGTCGGCCGTAACGAGTCTGCCCGACCCGATCCTCCGCGACTTCCTGATGGACGCCGGCGTCGAACCGCCCGCCGCCGGCGTGCCCTGGGCCGACTGGTGGACCGCGACCCGCACTTCGCTGCCCGACGAACAGCACGCCCGCGTGTGGCAGGCCGCCGACAAGGTCCGCTTCTTCGAAGTCAGTGAGGATCCCGACGGCCCGCAGGTCCACGTCGTCGTGGACGTGACCTGGGAGGAGCGCGACGGCGTTCACGTCGCCGAACGCGACGGCGGCGATCTGATCCGCGCGTGCCGCCACCTGAAGCGCGCAGGCGAGATCGCCCGCGGGCGCGCGACCCAGCGGCGCATCACGCTGGCCGGTCAGCACGCCGTGGACGCCGCACCGTTCGCGGACTGCCGCCCGAGCCACGTCCCCGACCCGTTCGCTCCCGGCTCGACGCGCCTCTTGCGGCTCCCGCGGGCGTCGTTCAGCGAAGTGGTGTCGATCCCGTTCGACGAAGCCCGTGGACCGAAGCGGTATCTGCTCCGTTACGGCTACCCTCACCGATACCGCGAGAGCGACGTCTGTCTCGTCATGCGATCGGATTACGTCCACGGCCCGGAAGGGTTTCACCCGAGTGGGGAGGGGTGTGGGGTGCCGATCAGGGCGTTCGTTGATGACGACCGAGCCGAACAGTTCGCCCAACAACTTGAAGCCGACGCTCGGTCCCAGTTCAATCCGTTTCGCCTCGCGAACATCCCGGAACGGGTGTCGACGCGAATTGCCTGGGGGGATGACCGTTTACTCTCACGGGAGATCGTGGAGAGCTGCCGCTTGGTTGGACATCCGACACCTACTGCGGATGACTGGGAGCGCTGGTGGGGCGAGCATGTCATGTCGCTGCCAAAAGCTGAGCGGGATGAACTCTGGGACCAACTTCGCGTTATCTTCTACACCGTCGTACCGGTCCACTTCGAACAGTGATCCTTCGAGGCGTCGCAATGAGCGCCCCGCGGTTCGACGTCGTGCGGTTGAACTGGCACCGGCACCCCGGCGTGTGGATGCGGATGGCCGGCGCTCGCGCCGTTGCGACGTTCGGGTCGCGGGCCGAGGCCGAGGAGGACGCCGCACGCCGCGAGCAGGCCGCCCGGGGAGTGGTGAACCCGTTCAAGTGCGGGTTCGTGTGGGCCGACCGCACGGCGCTGCCCGAGCCGGTGTTCGCGGACTGGGTCGGCGACCACGACCTGCCGGCCCCGCCCGAAGCCGACGGCCGCCGCGACTGGGCCGCGTGGTGGGAACTCGTCCGCGGCTACGGCCCCGAGTTCGCCGCAACGGTGTGGGGCGTGCTGCCGGGGTTGCGGTTCTTCGCCGTGCGCGAGGTGACGCCCGGCCCGCGGGCGTTCGTGCTGCTGCGAAACGCGGTCGTCGCGGAGCAGGTGTGGGACCACCTCCCCGGCGGCGGGGTGCAGTCGCGGTGGACCGGCCGGATGCGGGTGCTGCCCGAGGGCGGCGAACCCGTGATGCTGAGCTTCGACCGCGCCCGGCTCGAAACCGAGCGCGACCGCCTGGAGGCGGAACGGTTTGCCGCCGCGCCGGACTACGAGGAAGGCGACCTCCGGTACCGCGACGAGCGGAGCGCCGACCCGTTCGGCCCAGAGCCGAGCCAGGACGGCCCCGCGGACCCCTCGTTCCTGTACGAGATCGCGGAGGTGCCGGTGGAGGGGACCACCGTGCCCACGGCGTCGCCCCTGCGGGTGGTGTTCCGGGCCGGGCACTTCATCCAGAACCGCGAGTGGGTGCAGTGCGAGGAACCCGTGTGTCTCATCCCGCTCGTGGTGTTCGCCGACCCCGCTGAGACCGACGACCGCCGTAACGCGGCGAACCGGGCGGTCCACGCGATCATGGACCCGGTGTTCTTCGCTCCGGGGTGGTCGAACGGGACGGTCGGGGCGGCGCGGTTGAACGAGCTGTTCGAGTCGCGGGGGCTGCCGCCCGTCCCGGCCGAGCGCCGGTTCGGGAGGCAGTACGTTTCGACGGGCATCGACGAACTGGGCGCGTGGTGGCGGGCGAACGGCTACGGCCTCACCAGCGACCTGCGGCCGGCCGTGTGGGGACTGCTGTGGGCGACTACGGGCTGTTGTGCCCGGTGCTGGAGTTTATCCCCGACCAGGCGGGCTACGAGTGGGTGTGACGTTCGTGTTTTGGTGGGGCAGACATTCCTGTCTGCCTCCAGACGCGGTTGGAGGCAGACAGGAATGTCTGCCCCACCAGACGGAATGCATCAGTCCGCTTCGCCGACGCGGGCGTCGGTGAGCGTGAACAGGTACGCCTCGGGGTCGGTGCGGTTGAGCGTCAGCGTGCCGGTCACCTTAACCAGCCCCTTCTTGAACTCCGACGCCTTGCCCGCCTTCAACTCGACGCTCACCAGCCCGGCCGGCTCCGGCGTCTCGCAGAACCAGCACCCGACCGGGTACTCCAGCAGCATGAAGTTCGTCACCGCCAGTTCGTCGCGGAGCGGTTGCATGAAGCCGTTGACCGTGACCGTTTTGCCGTCGAGCTGTTCGAGGTACTTCAGGAACACCGGGCGGCCCTTCGCGTCGGTCGTCGTCGCGGTCAGGACCGGCCACGGGAGCGCGTTGACCGCGTCGGCCCGCACCGCCGGCAGCACGGCTTCGTCGAACGCCTTCACCAGCGGCCGCGGCGACTTCACTTTCAGGGCGACCTTGTGTAATTCGTGGTCGGGCTTCTTCGCGAGTTCGTCGGCCGCGGCGCGGTACAAGCGGCGGTGGGCGCGAACAGCGGCGGCCCCGAGCGCGAACTCGGTCACGCACCCGTCGAGGATCGCGGCCGCGGTGCGGACGTCGCCGAGGGCGTTGGCGAGTTCACCGAGTTGCCACAGCAGGCGGGCATCGGCCGGGAGCCACAGCGCGAGCTGCTGCACGACCGCGAGCGCATCGCCGGGGAGCTTCTTGCGCTCGGCCTCGGCGAGCGTGCCCGGGGTGCCGGCGAACGCGACGCCGAACAGGTCATCGACGGCCGCGGGGTTGTTCGCGGCGCGGCCCTCCTTCGCACGCAGGCGCACGAGCTTGAGGTGCCACGTCTCGGCGTCGCGCCACTTCGCCGGTGCGAGCCGCACGGCCTCTTCGAGTTGGTCCGCGGCGCGGTCGAGGTCGCCGGCCTGTTGGAACGCGGTCCCGAGGTTCGCGGCGAGCCGGAAGTGCTCCGGGTTCTTCCGCGCCGCGGGCGACAGCACGGCGACCGCCGCGTCGATCTTCCCCAACCTCACGAGCAGCGCCCCGAGGTCGGCGGCCTCGTCGGGGGTGAGCGGCCGGTCCCTCCTGAGCTTTTCGAGACGGGCCGCGGCGGTGAGGTAGTCGTCGCGGAGCGGCGACGGCGGAAGGTCCCCGGGCCGCTCGACGGCGGCCGTGCGGAGCGACCGGTGGTCGACGAGGAACCCGCTGAACCGGCTCGGGAGTTCGGCGAACTGCTCCCCCGAGTAGTGCAGCCCGGCGCAGGCGGGGGTCGGGAGAAGGGCGAGGAGAACCACCGCGACTGCGATGAGTTCGAACCTCCCCCCTTGTAGGGGAGGCCGCCGCGAGGCTTTGCGAGCGGCGGGTGGGGGGGAAAGCCTACCAAGATGTTGAGGCTCCCCCCCCCACCCGGCTCGAAGACTCGCCACCCTCCCCCACCTGGGGGGAGGGCAAGACAGAGCCACTCTCAGCGCGTGCGGCAGTCTGTTCACGTCGGCACCTCCTCGGGCGCGAGCCGCTCCATGACAAGCATCGTGCCGTCGCTCTCGAGGAACCACTCGTCCGGGGCGCGCTCGCGGAGCCGGAGGAACATCCCCTCGCCGACGTTGAGCGTGTCGCCAGGCTGAAACGCCGTGCCGGTCTCGCGGAGGTGGGCCAGCAGGTTCGCGAACAGGTTGAACGTCGCGGTCCCCTGGGCGTGCGCGTCGGCCCGGATCGCGAGGTCCGGGAGCTTGAGCGCCCCGCACCCGCACGTCCGCATCCACACGCCCGGGTCGCCCTCGACCTCCATCTTCACGAACCCCGCGTACAGGAGCGGGAGCGGGAACGTGCGGAGGGTGCGGAGCGTGTCGCCGTTGTCCTCGGCGTGCGGGAGCAGCGCCAGCGCCGGGATCGACGTCTGCCCCCGCTCGTTCATCACCACCACGCCCCCGAAGTGCGTCAGCCCCGCGGCCGCGGTCGCCAGCGCGACGTGCTGCTCGTGCGGGTCGGGCTCGGTCCCGGCGTAGAAGAGCAGCGCGTGCGCCGCGTGCCGGGCCGCCTCCTGCTTCGTGGCCGGGTCGTAGTGCGCCGGTGCCACGCACGTCTGCACCACCTCCTGCGGGGCCGGCGTCTCGAACACGGCGACCTTCACGACGTGCCGGCCCCAGCCGATCAGCCCGAGGGCGTTCCGCCCGTCCCGCTCGAACTCGACCGCCACCCCCGCGAGTTCGGCGTGGTAGTCGCGGAGCACGGCCGCGAGGTGGGCGGTGTCGACCGCGGGCACCTCCGAGAACAGCAGGATGAACCCGGGCGGGTCCGCGAGCCGGGGGTTCGCCACCGGCGGGCCGCCCGGGGCCGGCGTTCCGCGGCCGAAGTACCGGTCCTTGAAGTCCATTCGCGCTCCGAGAATCGCGGGGGAGGGCCGCGGATCGGTCGAGTTTCCGTTTCGCGATCCGGCCCGGCATCGTTTATCATACATCCCGCGCGACACCCCACATAACCTGTCTCGCGTCACTCTGGAAAGGGTCTAGCTGTCATGTTGAATCGCGGAAACCTCTCTCGCCGTGGCTTCATGTCCCGGTCGGTCGCGGCCCTCACCGCCGCCGGGCTCCCGGCGTGGTACGCCGAGGAAGTGTTCGCCAACGCCGTGCGGGCCGAGGAGAAGAACAAGGCCACCGGCGCGAGCGAGAAGCTCAACGTCGGCGTCATCGGCGTCGGCCCCGGCCCCCGCCGGTCGAACGCCCTGTACGGCGAGGCCAAGAAGTACAAGCACGTCAACTTCAACGGCGTGTGCGACGTCGACTCGCGGCACGTGGACCACGCCGTCAAGCAGTACAAGAACGACAAGTTCGACGTCACCGGGCACAAGGACTTCCGCGAGCTGATCGGCCGCAAGGACGTGGACGCGGTCATCGTCGCCACCCCCGACCACTGGCACGCGATCATCGCCATCGCCGCGCTCAAGGCCGGCAAGGACGTGTACTGCGAGAAGCCGCTGACGCTCACCGTCGAGGAGGCGCTCGCGCTCAAGCAGGCCGTGAAGGACACCAAGCGCGTCCTCCAGACCGGCAGCCAGCAGCGGACCGAGATGGGCGGCAAGTTCCGCCTCGCGACCGAGCTGGTCCGGGCCGGCCGCATCGGCAAGGTGACCGCGGTCGAGGCCCGCGTCGGCGACAACCCGATCAGCGGCCCGATTAAGGAGGTTGAAGCGCCCAAGGAACTCGACTGGGACATGTGGCTCGGGCCGACCGCGAAGGTGCCGTACCGGTTCGAGAACGACGGGAAGACGAACTGCCACTACCAGTTCCGGTGGTTCTACGAGTACAGCGGCGGCAAGATGACCGACTGGGGCGCGCACCACATCGACATCGCCCAGTGGATGCTGAACGCCGATGGGTCCGGCCCGGTCGCGGTCGAGCACGTCGAGTCCGCCAAGCCGCACGAGGGGCTCGACGGGTTCAACTGCCACCCGACGTTCAAGGTGCTGTACACGTACGCGGGCGGCGAGAAGCTCGAGGTGAGCCACGGCGCCGGCAGCGTCGCCAAGGGTCTCGTGGACTCCAAGGGCGAGCAGCGGAAGAACAAGGAGGGCAAGGCGATCGACGGCGTGTCCGGCGGCGAGAACGGCGTCCTAGTCACCGGCGACAAGGGCCAGATCTTCGTCAGCCGCGGGCTCCTGCTCGCGTCCGACAAGGCCATCTTCGAGCCGCTCAAGGACGACCCGAAGCTGTACCCGACCCGGCCCGACAACCACATGGGCAACTTCCTCGACTGCGTGAAGACCCGCGAGACCCCGATCTGCGGCGTCGACGTGGGCGCGGGCTCGGTGATCGTGTGCCACATCGGCACCATCGCCCTGCGGACCGGGAAGAAGCTGAAGTGGGACCCGAAGACCTCGACGTTCGACGACGCCGAGGCCAACAAGATGCTGGCCCGCGAGCGCCGCGGCGGCTGGAAGCTGAGCTGACCTCGCGAAGAGTGTTCACCGCAGAGAACGCGGCGGGCGCAGAGTGAAGGCGGTTGAGTTCGATCCGAACTCTCTCCTTCTTCTCTCTGCGCCCGCCGCGTTCTCTGCGGTGAACCCCGCTCAGATCAGCTGCTTGATCGGCTCGGCACCTTCGACGCCCACCAACTTCTGGTCGAGCCCGCCGTAGAAGTAGCTCAGCTTGTTGGGGTCGAGCCCCATCTGCTGGAGCACGGTGGCGTGCAGGTTCTTGACGTGGAACCGGTCCTCGACCGCGAAGTTCCCCAACTCGTCCGTCTTCCCGACGCTGATCCCGCCCTTGATGCCGCCCCCGGCGAGCCACGACGTGAACCCGTAGGCGTTGTGGTCGCGGCCCGTGCCCTGCGCGTACTCGGCGGTCGGCTGCCGGCCGAATTCGCCGCTCCAGATCACGATCGTGCTGTCGAGCAGACCGCGGCGCTTCAGGTCCTTGAGGAGCCCCGCGATCGGCTTGTCGGTGTTGCCGGCGTGCAAACTGTGGTTCTTCACCAGGTCGCCGTGCGCGTCCCAGTTGTGATCGTTGTGGTTCCCGCCGCTGTAGATCTGGATGAACCGCACGCCGCGCTCGACGAGCCGCCGGGCGAGCAGGCACTTGCGGCCGAAGTCGTCGGTCCGGGCCTCGCCGATCCCGTACAGCGCCTTCGTCTCCTCGGTCTCCTTCGAGAAGTCCACCGCCTCGGGGGCGTGCTCCTGCATCTTGAACGCGAGTTCGTAGCTGGCGATGCGGGCCATGAGTTCGCTGTTGTCGGCCCGTGCGGCCATGTGCTCCTCGTTTTTCTCCTTGAGCCGGTCGAGGAGGTCGCGCTGCTGCGCCCGGGTCGTCCCCTCGGGCAGCGCGAGGTCGTGGATCGGGGTCTTGTCGGCCCGCAGCTGCACCCCCTGGTACGCGGCCGGCATGTACCCGCTCGACCAGTTCTTCGGCCCGTTGATCGGCCCGCCGCTGTTGTCAAGCATCACGCAGAACCCCGGCAGGTTCTCGTTCTCACTACCCAGGCCGTAGGTGACCCACGACCCGAGGCACGGGCTGCCGCTCAGGAGCCGCCCGCTGTTCATCATGAGCAGCCCCGAGCCGTGGATCGGGCTCTCGGCGTACATGCTGTGCAGGAACGCGATGTCGTCGACGCACTCGCCGACGTTCGGGAACAGGTCGGAGACGCGCTTGCCGCACTTGCCGTAGTTCTTGAACGCGTACTTCGGCCCGACGACCCGGCCGGTGTTCTTGTGCCCGCCGCGGCCGAAGGTCTTGACGGTGATCGTCTTCCCGTCCAGCTTGGCGAGTTCGGGCTTCTCGTCGAACGTGTCGACCTGGCTCGGGCCGCCGTACATGAACAGGAAGATGACGGCCTTGGCCTTGGCCGGCAGCATCGGCTTCTTCGGGGCCATCGGGTTCGAGAACCTCGTGACGGCCCGGCCCTCGACGCTCGCGGCCCCGGAGCCGGCGAGGACGCGGTCGCCGGCGAGCAGGCCGGTGAGGCCGAGCGCGCCGAACCCGGCCCCGGACTCCCAGAGGAACTCGCGGCGGGTGCGGCGGCAGAACTGGTCGGCGGCGGTATCGTGCATGGGAGCCTCAGGGAGTGGCGGGTGATTGCGGCGGGGTCAGGGCGGCGCGGAAGTCATCGAGGGCGGGGGAGGCGTAGGCGGCGTCTAGCAGCGCCTCTAATCGAGCTTCGTCCGTGACGAGACGCACGCCGGCTACCACTTCCGCGGGGGTGGGGCCGAAGCGTGCTTCGAGCTTCTTCAAGATCAAGTTCCGCACCTTCTCGGCCTCGCGCTGGCGGAACCACTTCTCAAGAACCGGCGACTCGATCATCTTCCCCTCCGGTTGGAACAGTGCCGCGAGTAGCCTCTCGTCGAACCGGAGGCCGCCCAGAATCTGCGTGACGCCGAGCAGGTTCTCGCGCTGGACGGGATCGGGCACGGCGTCGATCGCGTCCTTACACTGTTGTAACACGGGCTCCGGCGGGCCGTCGATCTTCATCAGCGGCACCCACGGGGCGAACCCCGGCGACGCCAGGGGCAGGAAGTCGCGGGCGTTCAGCTCCCACAGGTTCACCACGCGCCACCGGCCTTCGAGTTCGGTGCTGCCGAGCGGGCTCGTCACCCGGGCGCTCGGGGCGACCCTCACGTTCCCCCGATCGGCCAGGGTCAGCGAGACGACTTCGGGCACGATGCGGCGGTTCAGGTACGTCAGCAGCACGTCGTCGAGCAGGTCGAGCGCCGTGGCCGTGTACGAGTACGTGTTCACCTCGATGAGGTGGAGCACCGGCCGCGGGCGGTTCGGGTACGTCACCTCGATGAGCCCGTCGGGCAGTTGCCGCGATTGGACAAGCTCACTCGGGACCGGGCGGACCGTCACGTCCGGCCCGACCCCGGCGAGCCGCAACAACTCGGCGGCGAACGTCTCGATGAGCCACTTGCTGCTCGCGTCGTACTTCGGGCGCATCGCGTCGCCCTCAGTCCAGGTACACGAACTCGTTCGCGTTCAGGCACAGCAGGGCGAAGCGGGCCAGCGCCGCGAGGTCGTCGAGCTTGTGCTTCTCCTTCATGGAGGCGACGAACGCCGCGTCCTTCTTCGCTTCCTCCGCGGTCGGCACGCGGCCGGTCGTCAGCCGCACCGCACGGGCGACCTGCGCCGCCGCGTCGCCGGGGTGTTCCTTCTGGAGCCGCCTGGCGAACGCGAGCGCCTGTTCGTTCGCGAACTCGCCGTTGAGCAGCCCGAGGGATTGCGTCGGCACCGTCGTGACGTACCGCACCGGGCAACTCGAGTCCGGGTCCGGCTGGTCGAAGCCGACGAGGATCGGCACGCGGAGCGCGCGCTTGACGTGCGCGTACACGCTGCGGCGGTTCGCCTCGTCGGGGGGCGACGCCGGCCAGCCCTGGCCCGGGACCGACTGGCCCGCGAGCACCTCCTTGGGGATCTTCGGGTAGGTGCTCGGACCGAACTGCTTCAGGTTCAGCGACCCGCTCACGGCCAGGATCGAGTCGCGGACCTCCTCGCCGGTGAGCCGCCGGGCGTTGAACCGCCACAGCAGGTTGTTCGCCGGATCGGTCTTCAGGTTGTCGGCATCGGCGGCGGACGACAACTGGTACGCGCTCGACAGCATGATGAGCTTGTGGAGGCGCTTCACGGTCCACGGTGTGCCGGCCGCGCCGTTCGCGGGTGCCCACGTCGGCTCCATGAACTCGCTCGCGAGCCAGTCGAGCAGTTCCGGGTGCGTGGACTGTTCGCCGAGCTTGCCGAAGTCGTTCGTGCTCGGAACGATGCCGCGGCCGAAGTGGTACTGCCACACGCGGTTCACGAACACGCGGGCGGTGAGCGGGTTGTCCTTGGAGGCGATCCAGTTCGCGAGCACGGTCCGGCGGCCGCTCGACTTCGCGCCGCGGGGCGGGTCGGCGATCTCCGGGTCGGGCACGCCCAGCACCTCGGGGAACCCGGGCTTCACTTCCTTGCCCGGCGCGTGCGGCGACCCGCGGACGAGCAGGTGCGTGGCCGGCGGCCGCGGGAAGCAGTTGTTGACCGACAGCGCCAGTTCCTGTCCCGGTGGGGTCGCCCTGCGCTCCAGTTCGCCCCGCTCCTTCTTGAGCGCCGCGTACTCCTCCTTCGCCTTGCCGGCGAGTGCGGGCACGACCTTCTGGGCGATCACCTTCGGCCGCTCCGGGCCTTCCGTCGCCCGCTGATCCGGCGCCGGCAGCGTCTTGATGACCTCGTCCTCGATCGCGTGCATCGCCTTGCGGACCTCGGCGAGCCGCGCGTCGCGCTTCTTCAACTCGACCTCGTACTTCGCCCGCTGCTCGGGCGGCGAGATGTCGGTCATGTTCGCGGCCGAGCGCACGTCCCGGTCGTCGGAGTACGGGCGGATGTCACGGAAGAACGCGACGAACTTGTAGTAGTCGGTCTGCGGGATCGGATCGACCTTGTGGTCGTGGCACCGCGAGCAGTTCACCGTCATGCCGAGGAACCCCTGGCCGGCGGTGGTGACGAGGTCGTCGAACCCGTCGAACAGCGCCTGCTGCCGGTCGGCGGGCTCGTCGTCCCAGATCCCGAGCCGGTAGAACCCGGTGGCGACGATCGCGTCCGGGTTGTGGCCCGGGATCTCGTCGCCGGCGAGTTGCTCGGTCACGAACTGCGAGTACGGCTTGTCGGCGTTGAAGCTCTTGATGACGTAGTCGCGGTACCGCCACGCGAACGGCTTCGGGCCGTCCCGCTCGTAACCGTTGGTCTCCGCGAACCGCACCACGTCGAGCCAGTGCCGGCCCCACTTCTCGCCGTAGTGCGGCGACGCGAGGAGCCTGTCGATCAGCTTCTCCCACGCGTCCGGGGCCTTGTCGCTCACGAAGGCGTCGAGGTCCTCGGGGGCCGGCGGGAGGCCGGTGAGGTCGTAGTACGCGCGGCGGGCGAGCGCCGCCCGGTCGGCCGGCTTCACGGGCCGGAGCCCCTTCGCGTCGAGCTTCGCGGCGACGAACGCATCAACGGGCGTCTTCACCCAGGCCTGGTCCTTGACCACCGGAACCGCGGGGCGCTTCACGGGCTGGTACGCCCAGTACTTCTTCGCCTCGTCGGTGACGACGCTCTTGGGCACCACCTTCGCCGCCACGCCCATGCGGTCGGCGGGCACCGGCAACCCGTCCTTGACCCACTTGTCGAGGACCGCCAGCTCCTTCGCGGGGAGCTTGCTCTTGGGCGGCATCCGGTGCTCGTCGTCCTTGTAGTGGATCGCCCGGAGGAACAGGCTCTCCTCCGGCTTGGCGCTGTTCACCGCCGGGCCGGTGTCGCCGCCGTCGAGGACCGCCTGCCGGGTGCGGAGGTCGAGCCCGCCCTTGAGCTTCTTGGGGTCGTCGCCGTGGCACTTGAGACAGTGCTCCTTCAGGACCGGGAGCACCGACTTGTCGAAGTACGCGACCTGCTCGGGGGTGAACTTCGGCTGTTCCTTGTCCTGCGCCTGGGCGAGCGGGGGGCGTGAGCCCCCCGAGGTCAGGAGCAGCGCGAGCACGACACCGACGAGCGCGACAGCGGCGAACAGGCGTGGGAATTGCGAACGCATGGCGGGAACTCACAAAGGCGGGAGCTTCGGGTTTCGTCGCGTAGCAACTGACTCACGGACTCTCAACGGTCACGGCCATCACGATCGGGGCGCTGCGGTCGGTCCCCTTCACGAACTCGATCGACTTCAGCGCGGCGTCGCGCTTCGGCGTCACCGCGAGGTAGCGGATCTGCTGCGAGCGGAGGGCGAACGCGAACTTCGACCCGGGCACTTCGAACCGGCCGATGTAGTCCGCGAAGTGGACGCCGTCCTTCAGGTCGTGGTCCTCGGTCTTGCCGTCGTCGTAGGTCAGGCGAACGACCATCGACACGGCACCGGTGTTCGACGCCCGCTGCGTGTTCCACCCGCCGACGCCGCTCAGCAGGTGAATCGCCTTCGCCTTGCCGTTGAACGGCAGCGACACGCTCTTCGGCATCTTCGGCGGCAGGACGCCGTTCGGGCCGTTGAGCATCACCACGTTCTTCACGGTGTCCTTCGCGGGATCGACCAGCACGAACGGCACGCCCTCGAACACCTTCGGCTTCCAGTCCGGGAAGACGAGCCTCTCGGCCGAGCCGCCGGCGTCGAAGAACATGTCCTTGGTGCTGATGACGGTCGCGACCTTGTCGAGGGGCAGCGGCACGAACTTCCCCTTCTGCGTGAGGAACTCGAGCAGGTCGCCGAACTCCTCGGGCTTCATCACCTTTTCGAAGCCCTCCGGCATCAGCGACTTGTCCGTCTCCTTGAGCGACGCGATGTCGTCCTTGGAGAGCGCGTGCCGCTTGGCCTCTCCATCAATGATTTCGACCGACGTTCCCGTCTGGGCGCCGAGGATGCCGATGATGGTGCGGTCGTCGGTGGTCAGCACGCGGTACGCCTTGAAGTTGCCCTCCACCGACCGCGACGGGTCGATGATGTGGATGAGCAGCTCTTCCTTCGGGTGGACGGCGAACCCGGTCAGGTCCGGGCCGATCTGCGTGCCCTCGCCGCCGTACTTGTGGCACTTCGCGCAGTGCTGCGTGAACACCTTCTTGCCGCTCGCCACGTCGCCGCTCTTCGCGAGCAGGTGCTTCAGCTCCTCGATCACCTTCTGCCGGTCCGGGCTGGGCAGGCCGCCGCCGAGGGCGAGCAGCTTCTTCGCGCGCTCGGCCAGCTCCTTGTTCGCGTGGCTCGCGAGGGCGGTGCGCTGGTCGAGTGCGAGCAGGTCGAACCGCAGCGTCCCCTTCTCGACCGCATCGAGGAACGCTCTTGCGGAGTCGGCCTTCGCCAGCACGAGCCGCAGCGCCGCGGGCCGGGCGGCCGGCGGCAGGTCCTTCACCTTGGCGACGACCGCCGCACCGACCCCTTGAGCTTTAGATGCCGAAAGTGCGTCGAAGATTCCGGTCGCGAGTGCCGCCGACGCTTTCTCACCGACCGCGGCAAGCAGCTTGGCGGCCGCCTCGTCGCTGTCCGGTTGGAACTCGACGACCTGCTGCGCTGCGGCGACTCGATCAGCGTCGGTCGCCTTCGCGTCGGCAAGCGTCGCGAACGCCGCCTTGGTGATCTCCGCGAGCTGCGCGTCGAGCCCCTTCACGCCCCAGGTGGATGCGAGCTTGAGGAGCTTGCCGCGCGAGGCCGCGGGGAGCTTGGCAAGGAGTTGGCCGACGGCAGCGTCCGGGTTCAAGGCTGCGGTCCTGCCGCTCGGCCACCCGGCGGCCAGGCCCGTGACGATTCGCTCGGCCACGGGCGGCGTGCTCTTTGTCGCGCCGGCCAGCACCTCCGCGAGCCCGGTGTGGTCCCCGCTCCCTGCGAACGACCTCGCCGCCGACTCGATGACCGGGAGCAGGGCCGCACGGTCCGGCAGTTCGTGTGCGAGGGCGAGAACCGCACGGTGGTGAACGGCGACGGCGGCCAGCAGTGCCGGCGAGGCGGTCTCGGCGTCCCGGGCGTGCTTCAGGAACCGCGACAGGGCAAACGCCCCGCCCACGCCCGGCGGCAGTTCGGCGAGCGCCAGCAGCGCCGCCTGCCGCACCGCCGGATCGGGCTCGGTAAACACCGCCTCGGGAATCGCCACGACCCACTTATCTTGTCGCGGGAGGACGCTGAGGGCCGCCGCACGCACGCCGGCCGCCGGGTGCGACAGCGCCGCGACCACGGCCTTCGAGGCGTCTTCGTTCGTGCCGTCGAGCGCGCCGAGTGCGTGCAGCGTCCGGAGCGCGTGCAGCGCCCCGGCGTTGCCCCCGCGCTCGTCCACCGTCTTGTCTTCGAGGAGTTTGAGGAGCGCCCCCACGCTGTGGGATTTGGCGTCCGCGACGAGCAACCGCTGGGCGTGCAAGCGCCACGTCAGGTTCGGGTGCTTCAGCGTCTCGACCAGCTTCTCGGGCGTGGCGTCCTTCAGCGTGAACGCCGGTTCGGGCTCCGCCTTGGTGTAGACGACGCGGTAGATGCGGCCGTGCGTCTTGTCGCGGGCCGGGGTCTCGAAGGCGTTGCCCTTGCCGTTCTTGAACCCCGCGGGGGTCGGGTTGTGCTGCACGATGAAGGCGTACCAGTCGATCACCCACATGTGCCCGTCCGGGCCGACCTGCGCGTCGACCGGCGAACTCCACTCGTCGTCGCTCGCCAGCAGGTTCCACCCGTACCGGGCCTTGTAGTCGGCCCCGCTCGGCTGGAGCGTCATCGCCGCGGTCAGGTGGCCGGTCGGCTCCGAGATGAACGCGGTGCGGTTCCAGTACTCCTTCGGGTAGGTGCGGGCCGTGTAGATCGAGATGTTCGACGCGGCCGTGAACCCGCCGTGCCAGTCCACCTGCCGCACCTTGTCGGTGATCGGCTCGATGTGGTTGTCCGGCGCGATGTTCTGGAGCACCGTCGGCGTCAGCCCCTTCACCTTCTCGTAGTACCGGTTCGGGATCGGCATGTGGACGATCGGGCACCCGTTCGCGGTGCTCCCGAACAACTCCCCGGCCTCGTTGAAGCACAGCCCCCAGGTGTTGTTGCTCGTGCTGCGGAGGAACTCGAGTTTGGTCACGTAGGGCCGGCTGTGCCGGCCGTCTTCGTTGTTATCTGGCTTTGCACCGGCCGGCACAGCCGGCCCTACCTTGGACTCGATCTTGAACCGGTAGAACCCCTGGCGGAAGCTCACCTTCTCGTCGTTGACGACGCCGTTGAAGCCCGCGTAGCCGACCGCGCCGTAGATCCAGTTGTCGAACCCGTAGTGCAGGTTGCTCGGCCCGGCGTGTGTGTCGTTCGTCGCCCAGCCGGTGAACAGCACCTGCCGCACATCAGCCTTGCCGTCGCCGTCGGTGTCCTTGAGGAATAGCGTGTGCGGGGCCTGGTGGACGATGAGGCCGCCGGCGTACGGCAGCAGGCTCGTCGCGATACTGAGCTTGTCGGCGAACGTCGTGACGGTGTCGCACGCGCCGTCGCCGTCGGTGTCCTCGCACACGACGATCTTGTCGCGGCCCTGGCCCTCGGGCTGCATCTCGTTCGGGTAGTCAACAGTGACCGACACCCACAGCCGGCCGCGCTCGTCCCAGTTCATCGCGATCGGCTTGCCGCCGAGCTTGTCCTCGGTGACGAAGACCTTCACCTCGAAGTCCCTGGGCGTCACGAAGTGCTTCACGCTCTCTTCGACGGACAGCGGCTTCTGCATCTTGGTGATCGGGTCGGCCTTGGCGCCGCGGGGCGGGTAGAACGGGATCTTCGCCTCGGCGTACTCGAACGGCTTCACGTCCTTCCGCGGTGCGGTCATCTCCGGCTTGTCGAAGAAGGTTCCGGCGAGCTGCGGGTCCTGCCCGCACGCCCAGCGGATGCCGCGCTCGACGAGGTTCTGGAACCCCGGGTGCTCCCAGGTGCGGTGGTCGTGGCCCCAGGCCGTGTAGAAGACGCGGGCTTTACTCGGTGTGCGAACCCACGTCCACGGCTCCTTCAGGTCGCCGTCGGTTCGCACTTCGAGAACGGTGCGGTCCTTGTCGTTGTGCTTGGTGTGAACGTAGGTCTCGTCCCAGCTCGCGAACCCCGAGAACCCCTTCATGATCGCGTGATCGGGCTTCACGTTGTCGGTGCGGAACGTGCCGGTGCCGTGGCTGCGGAACTGCGCGCCGACCAACTCGACGTACTTCGGCGAGTTGAGGAAGCAGTAGCTCGCGGAGTGCAGCGGCACGAACCCCTTGCCGCTCTCGGCGTAGTCGAGCAGCGCCTTCTCCTGCTCCGGGGTGATCTTCGTGTGGTTGGCGTAGATCACGAGCGCGTCGTACGCTTCGAGGGTCTTCGCGTTCAGATCATTCGGGTCGGCGGTGTACGTGAGCGCGATGCCGCGGGCGGCGAGTACCGGCTTGATGATCTTGAACCGCTCGGCGGGCTTGTGCCCGGCATCGTCGCCGAGGAACAGCACGTTGAGCTTCGGCGGCTCGGCGGCGAGCGCCGGTCCCGCGAACGCGAGCAACACCAGGGAGAGGAGGGCACGCATGGGGATGAATCCTTCGATGAACAAAAGTCGAAATCCGAAGAACGGAATCCGAAAGTTGAAATCCGCCCGGCGGCTCACCCGCTTCTTTCGAATTTCGTACTTCGGATTTCGATATTCCGCGCAGGCGGTTACACCACGTCCGGCGCGACTGCGTCGGTCAGGCGCTGGATGATGCCGGCGATCGCGCCCTGGCACTTGCTCCCCTCGGCCCGCAGGATGCGGCACCCGGCGAACGACGGCGGCAGCGCCCGCCGGCCCACACCCTCGACCACCCGGCCCAGGAGCCCCGGGTCGACGTCGAACAGTGGGGTGTGGACGAACACCACCTGCGGGTTGAACAGGTTCACCACCCCCGCGACCCCGATCGCGAGGTAGCCGGCGACCTCCTCCAACTCGGCGGTCAGGTCGACGGCCCCGGACCGGGCCAGTTCGATCACCTCGTCGGGGTTCACCGAGCGGTTGAGTTTGCGGCCCGCGTGGTACGCCAGCGCCGAGTCGCTCGCCACCGTTTCGAGGCACCCGAAGTTCCCGCACCCACACCTGCGGCCGCCGCTCGCGACCACCGTGACGTGGCCGATCTCGCCGGCCAGCCCCGAGTGCCCCTTCAGGATGCGGCCGTTGACCATCAGCCCGAGGCCGACGCCGGCCCCCACGTCGAGCACGGCGAAGTCGTCGAGCCCGCGGGCCAGCCCGTAGCCCCGCTCGGCCAGGCAAAGGGCGTGCGACTCCTGCAGCAGCATACACTCGATGCCGAGGCTCGCCGCGAGGTCGGCGGCGGGGGACCGCCCGTTCGTCATCGGGATGTTCGGCGACAGCACCCCGCGGGCGTGCCGCGAGTCCACCAGCCCCGGCAGGCTGATCCCGCACCCGAGGTTCGTCATCCCCGGCCGGGCCATGAGCCCGCGGACCGCGTCGCTGAGCACGCCGATGAGTTCGGTGTAGTTCCCGGGCGTCGCCACCTTCACCGGCTCGCCATGGAGCACGCCGTCGAGCCCGGCCGAGACGACCTCGCAGTGCGCGACGTCGATCGCGATGCCGAACACCTGGGTCGAGGAGGTCGCGAGCCGCAGCTTCGGGGCGGGGCGGCCGCGGGCGAGTTCGGGTGCGTCGGCCTCTTCGAGCAGCCCGGCCCGGAGCAGCGACGCGACGGCCTTCGACACGGTCGGCGCGCTCAGCCCGCTCTCGCGGGCGACCTCGGCGCGCGAGAGCGGCCCTCGGGTCTGGAGCAGTCGCAGCACCTGCCGCTCGTTCAGCTTCCCAACAACGGCGGGCCGAATGGTCGTGACCGCGCCGTTGGTCTTCATCGCAGTTGGAGACATGAGGGCCAGACTAACCGCGCTGGGACGGTTTGTAAAGCAGATTTAGTAAAGGCTGCTTAGAAATTGTTCCGGCATCGCGGAGGTGCATGCTCAGTTGGCCAATAAGCGGGCGAACCCTGAGCGCCAGCGAGGGGGTGGACGTCCACCCCCTCGCTGGCGCTC
>NZ_JBHYGG010000289.1:0-37895 GCF_051859125.1 Gemmata sp. | reverse complement strand
CGGAACGCATCCTCAACCTCGCCGCATGAGCTACAGGATGTCGCGGAAAGAACAGAAAGACGCAAGCCGCGATTGTTCTGCGTTGCTTGTTGCCGCCGCATCTGGAATCTCTGTTTCGAGGTTCGAACTCGTGCTGCAATCGAGGTGTCCGAGCGCTTCGCCGATGGCCTGGCAACGCACGACGAGTTGTTCTCCTCACACCAAGCCGCGTATTCCGCGATGTCATATCAAGAAGGAAACGTTTACACCCTTGATGCGGGATGGCATTGCTCTCGATTGCCCGTGAACGAACGTGGTTGCGCTGACGCATGCGCTCGTGCGGTAGGTCTCGGAACCGTCACACCGTCCGAAGCTCGGTACGACGAAGACCGCGAACGGACTGAGTTCTTCGCCCAATCCAATCTCCTCCGCGACATCTTCGGCAATCCGTTCCGGCCGGTCGCGTTCGACGCGGCGTGGCGCACCTCGACCGCCGTGGCGCTGGCGCGTGGGATGTACGAGTCGCGAAACTTTGATGCGATGCCGATCCTCGCCGACGCGCTGCAAGACGCCGGGTGCGACAGCGACGACATGCTGACGCACTGCCGCGACCCGCAGCAGGTTCACGTTCGCGGGTGCTGGGTGATCGATCTGGTGCTGGGGAAGGGGTGACCGTGGTATTGAGCCCCGGAGGGGCGGCGGATGGTAGCCAGGGGTGCGGCCCGCTTCGGGCAAACCCCTGGTCCCCGGCGAAACGCGGATCACCACGGACCAGGGGTTTGCCCGAAGGCTCGCTCCACCCCTGGCTACCATCCGCCGCCCCTCCGGGGCTCAAGACCAAAGCCGCGCTGCGGGGGCACGGCCCCGCGGCGCGATTGGTCGAGCGGATCACTTCTCTGAGATGTCCCACACGAGTGCGGTGGTGTCGTAGGAGCCGGTGACGAGCAGCTTGCCGTCGGGCGAGAACGCGAGCGCGTTCAGGTTCCCCGAGCCGCCGGCGATCGTCTTCTTCACCTTGCCCGTGTCGGCCTCGAACACCACCACCGGCGCCGCCGGGCTCGCCCCGAAGCCGGCCTGCGTCGCGACCGCGACCAGCTTGCCGTCGCTGCTCACGGCCACGACCGAGCCCGGCTGCTTGCCGCCCAGTTCCAGCGTGCGCACCTTGGTGCCGGTCACGAAGTCCACGACGATCGGGCCGCTCTTCGGGCTCAGCACCACGGCCGTCTTGTTGTCGGCCGTCGCGGCCACGGTCTTCGCGCCGTACCCGCTCGGCTCGGTGAACTCGCCGCGCTTCTTCGCGGTCGCCAGCTCCCACCCGGTCACCACGAACTCGCCGCCGCCCTTCTCGTCGGGCCGCGTCCCGGACGTCACCAGCGACTTGCCGTCGGGCGAGAGCGCGGCCTGCACCTGCGTCAGCCCCGGCAGGTCCACCTCACCGAGTTTCTTCGCCGCGGCCACGTCCCACACCACCACCCGCGACGGGTTCTTCTTCGCGTCGTACGACGAGACGACGTGCACGACCTTCGCCCCGTCCGGGGTGAACGCCGCCCGGTTCTCGCGGTTGTAGTCGGTCGGGATGACGAACTGCTGCGTGCCGGCCGGGAGGTCGTACACCGCCAGCCCGCTGCCGTCGTTCGCCAGCGCCCGGGTGCCGTCGGCGGTGAGGTACACGGTGCCGGTCACCACGCCGGTCCCGTACCCGGTCTGCGGCGTCTTCAGCGGGATCGTGCCGAGTTCCTTGCCCGTAACCGGGTCCCAGCGGATCACGGCCCCGTCGCTCGCGGCGGTGAACACCTCCTTGCCGCCCCCGGCGACGGCGACGCTCGTGACCGGGTTGATGTGCCCGCCGGCCGGGGTGAGGAGCTTGCCGCTCGGCACCTCCCACGCGAACGTCGCCGACCCGCGGTTCGACCACGCCACGAGCCGCTCGTTGTCCGTGAACTGGAGCCCGCGGGGGAACGTCATCGGCACCGGCGGCTCCGTGGTGCCGAGCCGCGTGCCGTCGGCCACCGCCCACCGTTGGACGGCCCCGTCGTCGCCGGCCGAGGCGAGCGTCTTCCCGTCGGGGCTGAACGCGAGCCGCCGGCCCTGCCGCGACCGGCCCAGGAGCTGGCCCTTCGCGGTGCCGGTCGCCGGGTCGAACAGGTAGACCGCCCCCTCGCCGCCGGACACCGCCGCGAGCGCGCCGTCCGGCGAGAACGCGACCGTCGCGGGGTTCGAGCCGGTGAGGAGCCGGGCCTTGCCGGTCTCCTTGCCGTCGGCGGTCCAGAACTGCACGAGCCGGCCCGGGTCGGCCTCGGGCTTCGGCGGCTCCTTCGCGTCGCGGTCGGCGTGGTAGCCCCACGTCGCGACCCGCTTCCCGTCGGGCGACAGCGCGACGTACACGGTCTCGTTCTGCGCCGGGCGGATGCTCGCGGCCTCCTTGTTCCCGTCCGCGTCCCACACGGTCACCGCCGGGAGCTTGTCCTTGTCTTTCTCGTTGAAGCTCTTGGTGCCGCCGACGGCGAACACCTTTCCGTCGGCCGAGAGGGCCGCGGCGTTGTCGCCGCTCAGGACGCTCCGGGCGGCCTTCGCCAGCACCTTCCCGGTCCCGGTGTCCCACACGAACGCGGCCTGGTAGCCGACGCTTAGCGCCCGCTTCACGTCGGCCGAGAACGCGATCACGGTGCCGAACTCGCCGTCGATGCGCACGGTCCGGGTCACGTCGCCGTTGAGTTCGAGGAACCCAATCGCCCCGCCGGGGACGGGGCTGGCGAGGAACCGCCCGTTCGGGGTGATCGCGGTCGGGCTCCCGCTGGTGCTCCGCAGCCGGGCCGTGCCGAGGCGGGCCTTCGCGCCGTCGGGGAGCGGGTCGCCGTCGGCCGCGAGGGCGACGAGGGCGGGGAAGAGTGACAGGGCGAACGCGGTCCAGAACCGGCGGGCAGTCATGGGGTGGGACTCCGGGAGGGTGGGCAAGACTGAGCGTACCGCGGGACCGGGCGGGCGTCGAGGACCGAACCGCCGGCGTCAGGCCGGCCGCTCGACGGCCCCCAGTTCGGTGTCCATGCGCCCCACCGCCATGTTGATCCACGCGGCGAGCCGCTCGGCGTCGGCGCGGTGCAGGTACGCCGCCACTGTCGTGATCTGAACCCCGGCGCTCGTCCCCCAGCCGATCTCGCAGCGGTACACGGTGTACGTGTCGCCCCCGCGGCCCACGGCGTGCTCCTCCTCGCGGACGGCGACGGTGCCGACCTGTTCGAACGGCACCCGGACCGGCCACCCGAACCACGGCGCCGGGAGGGTCAGGGTGCGGGCGTCGAGGTCGGCGGCGAGCGTCGGGTGGTGCGAGAGCAGCGCCGCGGCGACGGCCGCGACCCCGACCGCCCCCGCGAGCGCCACCCCAACGACCTCGGGTGCGGGGTTCTCACCGTGTGCGACGGTAACCACGAAGCCCCCGAGCAGCGTCGCGGCGGCGAACGCCACGCAGAACACCGCGGCGTGCGACGCCCCGGGCATGCGCGCCTCCCAGCCCGCGTCGGTCTGCCGGGCCTGGTCCGGGTCGTTCGGGTCGAACCGCGGCTGCTTGCCGAAGGCGAGGCGGGTCGCGCCGCCGGCCAAGACGGTGAGGCCGAGGGCGAAGAGCGCCCGGAGGTAGTCGGTCCCCTCGACGCCGGGCCGCAGGATCGCGTCCGCGGGGCTGTCGGGCGGGTAGTACGCGACGACCGGCCGCGCGACGGCGTACTCGGCCCGGAGCCGGTCGATCTCGGCCCTGTGCTTCGACGACGGCTTTACGAAGTACCGCACCCGCGTGCCGACGTACGTGCGGCCGGCCACCGTGAACTGGTACGCGAGTTCGAGCGTGTACGTGGTGCCGCCCTTGCCCCCGCGGCGCTCGACCACCTCGGACGTGACGACGGTGGCGGCCGCGGTGGGGAACCCCGCGGCCCGGCGCTGCCACACGAACCCGTCGAGGACGACCCAGTCGAGCGTGACCGCGCCCGCGGCGACCGCGGCCGCGACGACCCACAGCACGACCGGGCTCGCTCGGAGGGCGAAGAACTGCATGGGGCGTCCGGTGTGTTGTGCCGGTTGCGGGACGACAGCGAGCATGTGAGGATATCGGACGCCGCCCGCCGGCGAAACGCGCGGGTCTCGATCCGGACCGGGGAACCTCGCCGCGGGGCGGCGTGTCCGTCCTGCGGGCCGATCGCACCTCACGGGAAACGCACATGCGGAAGGAACTTCTCGACGGCGAGCAGGTGTTCGTGATCCACGACTTCCTCTCGCCGGGCGAGTGCGCCGATTACGTCCGCGTCACCGAGGCGGTGGGGTACGCGGCCGCGCCGATCACCACGCCGTCCGGGCCGCTCATGGCCCCGAGCGTGCGGAACAACGAGCGGGTGATGATCGACAACCGCGAGTGGGCCGCGGAACTCTGGGAGCGGGCGCGGCCGCTCGTGCCGTCCCCGTTCCGCGGCCGCGAGGCGACCGGCCTGAACGAGCGGTTCCGGTTCTACCGCTACGAAGCGGGCCAGGCGTTCCGCCCGCACACCGACGCCCACTTCGCCCGCGGCGACGAGCGGAGCCAGCTCACCTTCATGGTGTACCTGGGCGGCGACTGCACGGGCGGGGACACGGTCATCCACATCCAGGACGACGGCGAGCGACTGGCCGACGGCGACGTGATCCGCGTGGCGCCGGAGGCCGGGAAGGCGCTGGTTTTCTACCACTACCTACTGCACGAAGGGGCGGCGGTCGCCGCGGGCCGGAAGTACGTCCTCCGGTCCGACGTGATGTACCGCGTCCCGGGCCACGAGTAGCCCCGGGTCCGCTCAGCGGACGTGGTGCGGGTCGGCCGGGTCGGATTCGCGGGGGAGCTTGACGACCAGCACGGAGCAGGGGGCCTCGCGCATCACCTTCTCGGCGACGCTGCCCATCACGAGCCGGTCCACGCCGGTGCGGCCGTGGGTGCCGATCACGACCACGTCGGTCCCCGTGTCGGCCGCGTACCGGACGATCTCGGCCGCCGGGTCGCCCTCCAGGACGACGTGCGCGACGGGTATCTTCGGGTTCGCCGGCCGCACCTGTTCGAGCTGCGCCCGCCAGTGGGCCTTCTCGCCGGGGCCGCCGGGCGGGTGGACGTACACGACCGCGAGGGCCGCGCCGTAGGTCTCGGCCAGCCCCAGCGCGTGGAAGTACGCCTGGTTCGAGTAGCTGGAGAAGTCGGTGGGGTAGAGGATCTTCTTGACGTGGATCATGGGCGCTCCCTCTGGGCGACCGAACTACCCCGGCATCGTACCACCTCGCGGCGGCCGACCCAAGCGCGTACTCCCCCGGGTCAGGGAATCACCGGACCGCCCCGCCGTTCACAGGCACCGTCTGCCCCGTGATGAACCCCGCCGCCGGGGACGCGAGCCACAGCGCCGCGGCGGCGACGTCCTCGGGGAGTCCCCACACGCCGAGAGGCGTCTCGCGGCGGACCCGCTCCTGCCAAACGGCGCTGGCCGTCTCGCCCCAGGCGGTCCGCACCCACCCCGGGGCGACGCAGTTCACCCGCACCTCCGGCGCGAGGCTCAGGGCGAGGCTCCGTGTGAAGCACATCACGGCCCCCTTCACCGCGGCGAAGAGTTGCCCGCTGTCGCCCTCCATGCCGGTCTCGGCCTGGTCCCAGCCGACGGTGACGATGCACCCGCGGCCGCGGTCCTTCATGCGTGCGCCGATGGTGCGGGCGAGCCGCATAGTCGCCCTCAGGTCGATGGCGAGCAGCGCGTCGAGTTTCTCGTCGAACGACCACTTCGCCGCGTCGCCGGTGAGCGTGTCGGCCCCCGCGTTGCACACCAGCACGTCGAGCCCGTCGGCGAGGGCCCACGCCTCGTCCGCGAGCCGATCGACCTGGGCCGGGTCGCGGAGGTCAGCGGCGACGTGCCGGCCCGCAAGCGGTCGCCGCCCGTGGGTGATGACGTCGGCACCGTGGCGCTCGTAGAGTTCCGCGATGGACGCCCCGATGCCGCTCGTCGAACCGGTGACCAGTGCGGTGCGCCCCGCGAGCGTCTGCGGGGCGGAAGGGGTCTCGCGGGCGACCCGCACGTCGCCGCTGGGGACGCCGGCGAGCAGTTCGCGGACCGACTTGCCGAGCGTGGGGTGAACGACGTCCGGCGCGACCTCCGCGAGCGGCACCAGCACGAAGCCGCGTTCGTGCATCCTCGGGTGCGGGACCACGAGATCCGGCGTGTCGATGACGCGGTCGGCGTAGAGGAGCAGGTCGAGGTCGAGCGTTCGCGGGGCGTTGACGCCGGCCCGGACGCGGCCGAAGGCGTGCTCGATGCGGTGGAGGAGCTTCAGCAGGTCTTCGGGCGAGGTGTCGGTTTCGACCGCGACGGCGGAGTTCAGGTAGTCGCCCGACCCCGGGGGGCAGTCGAGCGGCGCGGTCTCGTAGACCTCGGACGCGGCGACCACCCGCACGCCGGGCTCGGCCCGGAGCCGCCGCACGGCCGCGGTGAGGTTCGCCCAGCGGTCGCCGAGGTTGCTGCCGAGCGCGAGGTACGCGGTCGCCATCGGTCGCGGCCTCCGCCGTCGCGCGGGAAATGCGAAACGCAGCGTCCGCGCCGGGAGAGTGGCGCGGACGCGGGATGGTCCTCGGGCCGTGACCGGCCAGGGCCGTCACTTCTTGGCGGCGCCCTTGGCCTTGGGGTCGGCGGCGGCCTCGCCCTCGGCCTCCTTCTTGACCTTCTTCTTCATCACGATCTTCTGGACGCGGGTCTTCGGCAGCCCGAACGGGCTCTTGCCGTCGCCCCACTGGCCGTTCTCGATCATCTTGGCGATTCGCTCGGCCCGGGTCAGCACGCACCGCTGCCGGGTCATGCCGCCCTTGCGCTTCAGGCTCTTGTCGATGGACATGGGATTCGGGGGTCAGGAGTCTGTGGGTCGGGGGGCGGCGAAACCACGTCCAACCCGCCCGGAACTGTGATAATATAACCCTCTGCGGCACGCGACAAGGACGCCCCCGGCGGTCGTCCCGGTGTCTTCCCTCGGCCTCCCGCCTCCGGACTCCCAACAACGCGTATGAAAGTTACCCTCGACTACGGCAAGACCGGTCTCGACGTCACCCTCCCGGACGACCGGCTCGTCGGCCCGCCGCTGACCATCCAGCCGGCCCCGCCACTGGCCGATCCGGCCGCCGCCATCGGGGCCGCAATTGCGAACCCGATCGGTACGCGGCCCCTCGCGGACCTGGCCCGCGGGAAGCAAACGGCGTGCATCGTCATCTGCGACATCACCCGGCCGGTGCCGAACAAGCTCATCCTCCCGGCCCTCACGAAGACGCTGGAGGACGCGGGGGTGCCGCGGGGGGGGATCACGATCCTGATCGCCACCGGCCTGCACCGCCCGAACGAGGGCGAGGAACTGGTCGAACTGGTCGGCGAGTACATCGCGGGCACCTACCGGTGCGTGAACCACCACGGGAAGGAACCGGACGAGCACGAGTACCTCGGCACCACGCCTAACGGCGTGCCGGCGTGGATCGACAACCGGTACACCCGGGCCGAACTCAAGATCACCACCGGCCTCATCGAGCCGCACCTGATGGCCGGGTACTCGGGCGGCCGCAAGCTCA
Organism: Gemmata sp.; assembly: GCF_051859125.1. NCBI lineage: Bacteria > Pseudomonadati > Planctomycetota > Planctomycetia > Gemmatales > Gemmataceae > Gemmata > Gemmata sp. Next base: position 30,322 of record NZ_JBHYGG010000289.1, on the reverse strand, counting down.
TCTGCCCCGGCATCGCGGGCATCGAGACGGTCAAGGTGTGGCACGGCCCGCGGTTCCTCGAGCACCCGAAGGCCGACTGCGGGAGCGTCGAGGGGAACCCGGTCCACGAGGAGAACACGCGGATCGCGCTGATGGCCGGGTGCGACTTCATCGTGAACGTGTGCATCGACGGCAAGCGGCAGGTGACCGGCGTGTGGGCCGGCGACATGATCAAGGCCTGGGAAGAGGGGGTACGGTTCTGCCGCGAGGTGGTGAAGGCCGGGGTGCCGCACCAGTGCGACGTGGTCGTCACGAGCTGCGCCGGGTACCCGCTCGACACGACGTGGTACCAGGCGGTGAAGGGGCTGACCGGGGCGCTGCCGATCGTGAAGCCGGGCGGCACGATCATCATGGCCGCGAGCCTCACCGAGGGGCTCGGCAGCCCCGAGTTCCGCGCACTCCTCGACGACTACCGCCGCAACGACCGGTACGCGACGCTCGCGGTCGCCGGGAGGCCCGCGGGCGCGCCGCCGACGAACCGCGGCTCGCGGTCCCTGCACCGCGACGTCTGCGAGATGGACGAGTGGCAGTTGGTGATGTTCCAGAAGATCCTGGGGCACTGCCGGGTGAAGGTGTTCTCGCAGGGGCTCAGCGCCGACGCGCTGCGGCTGTGCAACGTCGAGCCGGCCGCGAGCATCGAGGCCGCGCTCGCCGACGCGCTGACCGAGTACGGCCCGGCCGCCCGCGTCGCCGTCATCCCGAAGGGGCCGTACGTGCTGCCCTACGTGGTCGGGGCGTAAATGGGAGGACGTGCGATGACGAACCCGAGAGCGCAGGCACCCGTGACGATCATACCGGGCGACCGCGGCGGGGGGCGGTTGCTCGTCCCCGTGTCGCGGCGGGACGAGGTCCACGCGCTGCTCGACGGGCACGCGGTTCCGTACTGGGACAGCCCGGTCGAGATTTCGATGGACGGTCAACCGCCGTTCTTTGGAATCTCGTTAAGCGTCAAGGCCGACGTCAAGTTGGTGCAGCAACTCCTCGACAGCATGCCCTGATGCGGAGCGGTCCCGTGGCGCTTGCCGACGACATCCAAAAGCTGGCGGCGGACGCGCGGGCCGACCTCGCGGCCGTTCTCGACTACCACTATCAGAGCATCGCGGCCTGGGACGAGCTTTCAAGAGACGTCCGTTCGGGGCGCGTGTTCAGCGTCCAGAATGTTGCCACCGCCACGAGCGCCGATCAGGCGCAAATCATCGCCCGCGTGCCGGGGTACATGGAGCGCTACCTCACCCCGGCGACGTTCCAGCAACTCGTCACGACGTTCGAGGCGTTCTTCTTCGACCTGCTCGCACTGTGGCTCCGGGACCACCCCGGTATCCTGCTCCGCAAGCAGGTCGAGTTGGAAACGGTCCTCGCCGCGGCCGACACCGCCGCCGTGCTCCAGGGCGTGATCGACCGCGAGTTGAACGAGGTCAAGTACCGCAAGGTCGCGGAGTGGTTCGATTACCTCCGCAAGCTCGTCAGCGTGCCGGGGCCGTCGCCCGATCAGGTCGCGGCGCTGGCCGAGGCCAAGGCGTCCCGCGACATCCTCGTCCACGGCAAGGGGCTCGTGAACTCGGTGTACCTCGCGAAGGCGGGGGCGAAGGCCCGGTACGCCGTCGGCGACGTCCTCGAATTGCCCGACCCCTACGTCCGCACGACGTTCGGCCTCGTCGAGACCGTTGTGGGCGACGTGGCCGCGACCGTCGCCTCCAAAGCCTGACTCCCGCCGAGGGCCGCCGATGTCGATGACCGCCTGTCCGGGGTGCGGGCTGCCGCGGGCCGAGGACCAACTCGCCCGGCCTTGCCCGGTGTGCGACGCCGGGCCGGGCGCGGTTCTCGCGGCCCCGCCGGTCGCCAAGCCGCCGAGCGCCCCGGACCCCACCCGGAACCTGCCGGCCGACGTCAGCGCCATGAACCGCACCGCGGCCGGCGCTGAGGGGTTCCCCGCGTGGTTCCGCTGGGCCGCGGTGTTCGCGGTCGGCGTGGGGACTGGGGTCGGGGGCGTTCTCGCGTGGCAGGCGGACCGCACGCACCCGCCCACCGAGGTCGCACAGGTCACTCCGAACGACTCGCGGCCCCTGCCGCCGCTCCCGTCCGTTCCCGGTCGCCGCGTCGAGGTCGCCCCGGGGCCGCACGAGCCGACCGCGGCCCCCGAGCCCGAGCCCGAATCCTCGCCGCCCGAGCCGCAGCCGCCCGCACCCGCACCCGACAGGGCCATCATCATCGAGCTGAACCTACCGAACGGGACGTATCACCTGCCGTTCACCATGAAGAAGGGCGAGCGGGTCGTCCTCAAGGGGAAGGTGAACTCGTTCCGGGCGCGTGGCCTCGACGGCGGGGCGGTGCTCGACGCCTCGGGGCTGGAGGCGGCGCAGGTCTACGTCGGCGGGAAGATCGACAACGGCTCCACCCTGAAGCTGAACGCGCCGAACGGGACGGTCACGTTCGCGGCCGCGGTCGGCGGCAAGTCGAAGGTCGAGATCGCGGCCCCGGGCGGCGACGTGACGTTCACCGCCCCGACGACCCCGACGCGGCCCGGCTCGGCCATCGACGGCGGCTCGACCGTTACCATCACGGCCCGAACGACCGACCTCCGCGGCGACGTGAACGGCAGCGCGACGCGGGTCGCGGTGAGCCTGCCGCGGAACGGGTCGCTGAGGGCGGTCGCGGTCCGCGGCACGGCCGCGGTCGAGTACCGGGTCGCGGACGGGAAGGGCACCCCGGACGTGTCCGCGGGGTTCGTCTCGCCGGCCGCCGCGTTCAAAAGGGCCGAGTGACGCGCCGGAACCGGGGCCCGACGCGCCGGCGTTGACCGTTCCGGGGCGGCCTTCTATCATCCTCCTAATCGACCGGTCGTAACGGATTTGCCGACGGACGCCGGCCCCGGAGTCTCCGATGAGCGCGGAACAGAAGGAAACCGAGCCGAACGCCCTCGCCACCACACTCACCGACGCGTGGGGGAACTTCAAGCAGGGCAAGCTCGTCAGCTACAAGCTCATGGCCGTCGTTCTGATCGTCGTGGTCGGTGCCGGCGTGTGGTGGTACATCGCCTACGAGCGCCGCAAGGACACCTCGGCGCAGTGGCTCAAGTTCGACGAGGCCCGCACCGTCGCCGGCCTCGAAGAGATCGAGAAGAACTACGCGAGCGGCCCGGTCGCCCGCGTCGCCGAGATCAGCGTGGCCCGCAGCCTGCTCGGCCCCGAGGGGATCGACCAGCTCGGCTCGCCGAACGCCGAGCGGCGGCAGAAGGCCGTCGAGAGCGTCGAGAAGGCCCGCGAGGAGTTCGCCAAGCTGCTCCCGAAGTTCGAGAAGGACCCGGTGTTCAAGGCTGAGTGCCTGCTCGGGCTCGCCAAGGCCGAGGCCGCCCTCGTCGGCGTGCCGGTGAAGCCGAACGAACTCACCGAGTTCCGCGGGAAGGTGTCGAAGGTCGTCGAGTACCTCGACCAACTCGCCGCGGCCGCCGCCCCGGACACCCCGTGGGCCACCGACTCGAAGAAGCTCGCCGACGCCCTGCGGAACGAGCAGGCGCAAACGTCGGCCGACTTCGTCCGCGTCCAGCGGGCGCTGACGATCCAGGCCCCGCTGCTGCCCGAGGCCGACCCGCACGGGTCCGGCGGGCTGAGCCCCGGCGGCCCCCCGGGGATGCCGCGGCCGCCCGGCCTGCCGAAGTAACTCGGGCCGCGGACGCCCGCGGTCGCGGCGGCACGGGGGCGACCCCGTGCCGTCACACGTTTGACCCCGGCGCCGGCCGCGCACCCACCTCAGAACGCCGCACCATGTCCGCCGCCGACGACACCCCCGTTGAACTCCCCGACGACGAGATCGAAGCGGTCCCGATCGTGTCCAGCGTCCGGCTCCGCGAGCCGCTCGAACTCGTCGTCATGGTCAAGTCCGAGGGGATGCGGCTCGACCAGTACGTGCTCCTGCACCTCGGGGCCGACTTCAGCCGGTCCGAGGTCCAGCGGGCGATCGAGGCCGGCACCGTGAAGGCCAACGACCGGCCGGTGCTGAAGCCCGCGTACAAGGTCCGCAAGAACGACCGCCTGTACGTCGAGATGCCGGCCCCGGTCCACGAGATCCCGGTCCCCGAAAACATCCCGCTCCACATCATCTACGAGGACGACTGGCTCGCGGTCGTCAACAAGCCGCACGACATGGTGGTCCACCCCGCGAAGGGGAACTGGTCGGGCACGCTGGTGAACGCGCTCCAGTGGCACTTCCGCGAGCACCTGAGCACCGGCAACGGGCACCTGCGGGCCGGCATCGTCCACCGGCTCGACAAGGACACGAGCGGCGTCATCCTCATCGCCAAGGACGACGTGACGCACCGCGACCTGAGCATGCAGTTCGAGTCGCGGAAGGTGTTCAAGGAGTACGTTTCGCTGGCCGCCGGAGAGTTGGAGCGGGACTCGGACTACGTCGAGGGCGCGCTGAAGATGCACCCGCACGACCGGCTCCGGATGGTGGTCTCGACCGACCCGGACGCGAAGCACGCGCTGACGTACTACGAGGTGCTGGAGCGGTTCCGCGGGTTCACGTTAGTGAAGGTGCAGCCGCGGACCGGCCGGACGCACCAGATCCGCGTCCACCTCCAGCACGTCGGGTGCCCGGTGCTGGCCGACAAGCTCTACGGCGGCCGCGACCAGTTCCGGCTCTCGGACATTGTGCCCGGGCTGCCCGAACCCGAGAACGAGGTGCTCATCGGCCGCCAGGCGCTGCACGCCTTCCGGCTCCGGTTCCGGCACCCGCGGACCGAGCAGTGGATCGAGGCCGAGGCGCCGCTCCCGCCCGACATGCGCCGCACGCTCGACGCGCTCCGGCTCCACCGCCCGTACCGGTGAGGTTACAGTCGATTGGTGGGGCGGGCATTCTTGCCTGCTTCCCAAATGCAAATGGGGCAGGCAAGAATGCCCGCCCCACTCAAATCAACTCTTCACCACACGGGTCACTGCTTCGGGGCGGGGGGCGCGGCGGCCGGCGGCGTGCTCATGGTGATCTGCGCCTTCGGCTTCATCTGGTCGACGACCGCCTCGCGGAGCCGCATCGCGTACAACATCCGCACGTCTTCCTTCACGTCGTCGAACTTCTTCGCGGTGCCCTGCTTCCGGGCCGTGACGAGGATCAGGTGGTACCCGAACTCGGTCGACACCACGTCGGTCATCTCGAACGGCTTGAGCGCGAACGCGGCCTTGGCGAACGGCTCGACCATCGCGCCGGACCGCGGGAAGAAGTTCAGGTCGCCGCCGTCCTTCTTCGACGGGCACGCCGAGTACTCCTTCGCGTAGGCCGAGAACAGCTCCTCGACCTTGCCCACGCGGGTCTGCTCCTTGGCCAGCGCGTCGGCGGTGGCCGGCAGGGCCGCGACGGCCTTGGCCGCCTCCTGGTCGATCACCTGCTTGATCCCGCGGAGCTTCTGGGCCGCGTCCTTCTGCTTGGCCTCGTCGGCCCCCGGGGTCATCAGGATGTGCCGGGCGCGGACCATGGTGCCGTCGAACACGTCCGGGCTGCTGTCGAACAGTTGCTTCAGGGCCGCGTCGGTCCCCTGGGTCTTGATGAACTTCTCCCACTTGAGCTGGGCCGTGACCTCGGTGCGGAACTCCGCCTCAGTCAGCATCATCGCCTCGAGTTCCTTGGAGTAGTCCTTGGGCGGCTTGGCCGCGGCCAGCTCCGCCTTCAGCTCGTTGATGAGGGCCTCGATCTCCTTGTCCTCGAGCGTCACCTTGATCGCGTTGAGGTACTGGTCGATCAGCACGTTCTCGATCAGGTGGGACATGATCTCCTTGCGGGCCGTCTCCCGGTGCGCCTCGGGGAAGCTCCGCAGGGCGCGGTACACGGCCACCTCGGGGATGGCCTGGCCGTTGACGGTCGCGGCGGTCCCCGTCGGGCGGACCTCGGGCTTCGCCGGGGCCGGGGTGACGGCCGGTACGACCGGGGCCGGCGGCTGCGGCTGGGCCTGCGGGGCGGCCGGGGCCGGTTGGGGCTGCGGCTGCGCCGGGGCCTGGGCGGCGGCCGTGGCGGCGAGCGAGCTTCCGAGAACGAGGGCTGCCGCCGCGCGGCTGATCTTGCGCATCGCGTACTCCTTACGAGCGCTCGGGCTGACCCGCCGTTCCCCTCAGCGGGTGCGGTCCCCGGCTCTGAAGGCGACGGTCATACCCTCGCGGCCCGCCCTGTCAACCGGAATTGCCGCGGGGTCGTTGTGGGCTTGTGGGTGGGTTGCGGGACGTGGGGGCCGTTCGTGTGGACCGGGGCGCGAGGGCGTGACCGAAACCGCAGAGTGAAGCACCCGCGGGTTCGGCCCACCAACAACCACCAACCGACAACACCCCCCAGGGATCACGTGTGGACCATGTCGAACGCGACGAACGCGAGCGGGCCGTAGATCATGACCGGGATCCACGCCGCCATCGCCGGCGACACCAGCGCCGAATTGCCGATCGCCGTGCAGCCGATGACGCAGGCGTAATACCCCGTCCCCAGCGCCATGCACAGGCCCGCGCTCAGCGCGATGTGCCGGTTCGGGTTCCACAGGATCACCGACACGCCCAGCAGCACCAGGAGCATGCCGATCACGGGCCGGGTGATCCGGGTGTGGAACAGCACCGCCATCTTGGTTTGCCGGCGGCTGTCGTCGGCCCCGAGCAGCTCCCGGAGCCGGACCGTCGAGGCGTAGATGTACCACGTGCCGCCGCGGCGCACGGTGTCGTAGTCGGCCGTGTCGGTCCTCAGGAACCCGCGGCCGGTCCCGAGGACTGTGAAGTTCGTCGGGAGCGGGCTCGGCACCGGCTCCCCGACGCCGGTGAGCATCCACCCGCCCGTCAGCGGGTCGTCGCCCGGCGGGATGTACACCGCTTCCTCCGCCGTGACGTGGACCATCCCGCTCGGGGACGACTCGGGGAACGTCGCGCAGAACCGGTCCACGCGGCGGTCCTTGCGGTACCCCGCGAGCCCCTCGATGTGGACCCCGCTCGTGTCGTACGCGCCCATGAGGAGCTGCGCCTTGGCCCCCTCGGGGTCGTCGCGGGACGCCATGAGTTCGTCCGCGATCTCGGGGATCACCAGTTCGGTGTTCAGCGGCGCGAGCGCGACCGCGACCGCCGCGCCGAACAGCACCGGCCGCACGATCCGCCGGGTCGGGATGCCGGCCGACAGTTGCGGGAGCAGCTCGTTGTTCCGCTGCATCCACGACACGGTGAACGTGGCGGCCAGCAGCGCGATCGGCTCGGCCATCAGGTCGAACACCTGCGGGACGTGGAACAGGTAGTACCGCACGATGTACGCGGCGATCGCCGGGAACGACCCCGGGCGGCTCATGAACGCGTCGAGGTGCGTGAACAGGTCGATGACCACGAACAGGCCGATCAGGCTCGTCCACACGATCGCGTACGAGCGGACGTAAGAGACCAGCACCATGCGGTCGAGTGTGGTAATCACCGCGGGCCCCCCGTCGGGGCCGGCGGCGCGGCCGGCGCCGCGACCGGGGCGCGACGCGGCGCCGGGGCCGCGGCGGGCTTTTGCGCCTGCGGCCGGTCCTTCCGCGGGGTGTAGTTCTTGATGAACTGGATGATGAACTCGTCGGCCTCGCTGGCCATAAAGTTGCCGTACCCGTTGGCCCGCAGCTCGCGGAGCGCCTCGCCCCGCGACCAGCCCATGTACTCCATGCGGTAGATCGCCGTGAGCCGGCCGGTGCGGTGCAGCCCGGCCTTGCAGTGGATCAGCACCGGGTACGCCGCCGGGTCGTCGAGGATCGCGAGGTAGTCGTCCACCACCGGGGGGACCGCACCGCGGGGCAGGTTCCGCGGGATCACGTCCGGCGTGAGGAGCAGGTACTTCACGCCCAGCTCGCGGCACAGCTCGCTCTCGCGGACGACCCCCTTGCCCATCCACCGGTCGAGCAGGAGCGGGTCCGGCTCCTCGTGCTGGAGGTTGATGACCGTCCTGATGCCGTTCTCGGCGACGATCTCGCGCAGCCCGGCCGCGGTCATCTGCCCGGACCGGTAGAACCGCTCCGGGGTCACCTCCCGGAACCGCTTGGCGTGGATGTACTGGAAGCGAAAGTACGCGACCGGCGGCGCGATCGCGACGCACGTGACGAGGACCGCCAGAACCCACCGCGCCGCGTTCGGCATCCGAGCCCCGCGTTAAGCGAATCCCGCGGACGCGGGAATGGTATCGTCATCGAAAGTCGCAACACTAATACACACCCACCCGGCCGTGTCAACGCCGACCGCGCGACCCGGACCACCGGAACCGCCCCGCCGCTCGCCAACTGCGCCGCTTCCGGCTACCCTGAATCGGTATCCCGCCGCTCGCAAGGTGACCCCATGTTCCTCTCTTCCGCGCTCGTCGCCCTTTCGCTGGCCGCGCCACCCGCACCGTTCGAGTTCAAGGACGGCGACCGCATCGTCTGGCTCGGCGGCACGCTCGTCGAGCGCGAGCAGCGGTACGGGTACTGGGAGGCGGCCCTGCTCGCCGCCAACCCCGGCAAGAAGCTCACGGTCCGCAACCTCGGCTGGAGCGGCGACACCGTCCACGGCGAGTCCCGCGGCCGGTTCGACTACAACAATGCCGACAAGTGCTTCAAGCAACTCGTCGAGCCGGCGCTCGAATTGAAGCCGACCGTGATCTTCATCAGCTACGGCACCAACGAGTCGTTCGACGGCAAGGACGGATTGCCGAAGTTCGAGAAGGGGCTGGAGAAGCTCCTCGACGCACTGAAGCCGGCGAACGCCCGCATCGTGCTGTTCCCGCCGCTGCCGTACGAGGGGCCGGCCGCGGCCCGCAACGCCGACCTGAAACTGTACGGCGACGCGGTCCGGGCGGTCGCCGAGAAGCGGCAGGCGACGTTCGCCGACCCCGGCGCGGCGCTCCCCGCGGGCGGGGCCGCACAACGGCTCACGGAGAACGGCGTTCACCTCACCGAAGAGGGCTACCGCCTCACGACGCCGGCCGCCCTCGCGGCGCTCGGCCTGCCGGCCGGTACCGGCACCGCGGACTGGACGAAGCTCGACTCGGTGCGGCAGGCGGTGCTCGCCAAGAACGAGCAGTTCTTCAACAAGTGGCGGCCGCAGAACGAGACGTACCTGTTCGGGTTCCGCAAGCACGAGCAGGGCCGCAACGCCAAGGAGATCGCCGAGTTCGACCCGTTCATCGCGAAACTCGAGGACGAGATCGCCGTGCGGCTCAAGGAGTTGAACAAGTAGCCCCGCGTCATTCAGAGGATTATGCTTGTTTCCGGACGATACGCACACCCGTGCCCGGAATCATTCTGGAACCAATTTACCTGTCCGGAAGAATGAGTATCAGAGTGTCGGTCGCGGTTCGCTGAACACACAACATCAAGCCTGAAAACCACATGCGCCACACACTTCCCGCACTGCTCCTCGCACTGCTTCCGGCCCCGGCGTTCGCTCAGCGCGACGCCAAGACGCCCGACCCCGACCCGGAACTGGAGCGCAAGACGTTCATCGTCGCGCCGGGGTTCGAGGTCAACCTCTGGGCCTCCGACCCGCTGCTCGCCAAGCCGATCCAGATGAACTTCGACCCGCAGGGGCGGCTGTGGGTCGCGTCGAGCGAGATCTACCCGCAGATCAAGCCCGGCGAGAAGGCGAACGACAAGGTCCTCGTCCTCGAAGACACCGACAGCGACGGCAGGGCCGACAAGACCACCGTGTTCGCCGACGGGCTGCTGATCCCCACGGGGGTGCTGCCGGGCGACGGCGGCGTCTACGTCGCCAACAGCACCGAACTCGTCCACCTCTCCGCGTCGAAGCCCGGCGAGAAGGCCGACAAGAAGCGGGTCGTGCTCTCGGGGTTCGGCACCGAGGACACGCACCACATCATCCACACGTTCCGCTGGGGGCCGGACAGCCACCTGTACTTCAACCAGTCGATCTACATCCACTCGCACGTCGAGACGCCGCACGGCGTGAAGCGCCTGAACGCCGGCGGCATCTGGCGGTTCAACCCGGACACGACGCAACTCGACGTGTTCGCCCGCGGGTGGGTGAACGCCTGGGGCCACGCCTTCGACAAGTACGGGCAGAGCATCGTCACCGACGGTGCCGGCGGCGAGGGCATCAACCACGCGATCCCCGGCGGGTACTACCTCACCTCGCAGGGGCCGCACGTCCAGCGGGTGCTGCACGGGCTGAACCCGGGGTCGCCGAAGTTCTGCGGGGTCGAGGTCATCAGCGGCCGGCACTTCCCGGACGACTGGCAGGGCGACTGCATCGCCAACGACTTCCGCGGGCACCGCGTGTGCCGGTTCAAGCTCAAGGACGACGGCAGCACGTTCGCCAGCCGCGAGATGACGGAGGTCATCAAGAGCAACCACCCGGCGTTCCGGCCGATCGACGTGAAGATGGGGCCGGACGGCGCGCTGTACATCGCGGACTGGTACAACCCGATCATCCAGCACGGCGAGGTCGACTTCCGCGACCCGCGGCGCGACAAGACGCACGGCCGCATCTGGCGGGTGACCGCGAAGGGCCGCGACCTCGTGAAGCCGCCGAAGCTCGTTGGCGCGACCGTCCCCGAACTGCTCGAACAACTCAAGTCGCCCGAGCAGTGGACCCGGGAGCAGGCCAAGCGCGTGCTGAAGGAACGGGGCGGAAAGGAAGTGCTGCCGGAACTCGAAAAGTGGGTGGAAGGGATAGACCGTAAGGCTCCCGGGGCCGACCACGCGCTCCTTGAGGCTGCCTGGGTCTTGCTAGCAGTCGGGGAATCACCGGCCAATGGAAATGCTCTGCGGGACTTGATCCACTTTAATGCCATCTGGAGGGTGGTTGATCAAGTGACAACCTCGGAAGATCCCCACATTCGTGCGATAAAGACCCGTATCGACGCGTATCATTGGTCACCTCATTCTCCTCCGGATCATGTACTGCGGAACACCTCGCATTTGCAGGCTCAGATAAGGGATCCGCACCCTCAAGTGCGCCTTGAAGCCATTCGGGCACTTGCTCAGTACAAGGGGCCATACGTCGCCGAGGTGGCGCTCGCCGCACTCAACCATCCGATGGATCGCACTCTTGACTACGCCCTGTGGCTCACGGTGCGCGAACTCGAACCGTACTGGATGCCGGCGTTCAAGGAGGGCAAGCTCACGTTCGGCGGCGACGCGAAGAAGCTCGCGTTCGCGCTCAACGCCGTCGGCAACAAGGACACGGTGAAGCCGGTGCTCGCGCTCATCGACGGCGGCAAGGTGCCGAAGGAGAACGCGCACGGGCTCTACCTGCTGCTGACGCAGATCGGCGGCCCCGAGGAACTCGCGAAGGTGCTGACTTACGCCGGAGCCAAGGACACCGCGGCCCCGCAGCGCGTCGAGGCGGTGAGAGCCGTCGAGGACGCGATCCGCGGCCGCAAGGTCGCCGCGCCGAAAGACACGTCCGGCCTGATTCCGCTTCTTGCGGACACCGGCGACGCGCGCGGCCCGGCCATGCGGGTCGTGGGGTTGTGGAAGCTCACCGGGCACCGGGGGACGCTGGAGAAGGCGACCCTCCAGATCGAGATCACGCCGCAACTCCACGCGGCCGCACTTGAGGGCATCGCCCTGTTCGGCGACGACAAGGCCAAACTGTGGCTCACCGAACACATCCGCCAGCTCAATGACAATCCGCAATCCGTTCGGCTCTCGCTGATCGCGCTCGCGGGGCTCGACATGCCGACCGCGGCGGCGAAGGCGGCCGACTACCTCGCAACCGCGAAGGCCGAGCCGGAACTCGCCGACCTGTACGCGGCGTTCCTGAGTCGCAAGGCCGGGGTGCCGGCGCTGGCCAAGGCGCTCGCCGGGAAGAAGCTCAACGCGGACGTCGCCAAGCTCGGCCTCCAGGCGGTCCGCACGTCCACGCTCACCGTGCCCGAACTCGTGGAGGCGCTCACCAAGGCCGGCGACCTCGGCGCGGCCCGCAAGCCGCCGACGCCCGACGAGGTGAAGGCGCTCGTCGCCGACCTCGACACGGCCGACCCGGCCCGCGGCGAGGTCATCTTCCGCCGCAAGGAACTCCAGTGCCTCGCGTGCCACGGCGTCGGTGGGGCGGGCGGGCAGGTCGGCCCGGACTTCACGAGCATCGGCGCGAGCGCGCAGCGCGACTACCTCGTCGAGTCTTTGCTGATCCCGAACAAGGCGGTGAAGGAGGGGTACAACGCGATCCGCGTCGTCACGCTCGACGACAAGGTGTACCTCGGCATCAAGGTCCGCGAGGTGAACGGCCAGCTCGTACTTCGCACGCCCGAGGACAAGGAGGTGACCATTCCCGTGAAGGACATCGCCGAGCGGGGCGACACGAAGTCGATCATGCCCGAGGGGCTGACCGACTCGCTGACGAAGCAAGAGTTCGCCGACCTCACGCGGTTCCTCTCGGAACTCGGCAAGGTCGGCGGGGCGTACGCGCCGAGCAAGGCCCGCGTCGTGCGGCGGTGGCAGGTGATCGACCCGAGCAGCGAGAACCTGAACCTGTTCCGCCGGGTCCGCGTGTCGGCCGCCGCCGAGCCGGACGCGACGTTCGCGTGGTCCCCGGCGTACTCGCTCGTGTCCGGCGACCTGCCGGTCGCGTCGCTGCCGAAGTTCAACGTGTGGGCGAACACGGCTGACCAGTCCGTGGTGCGGTTCGCGCTCGACGTGACCACCGCCGGGGCCGCGAAGCTGAAGTTCAACTCGGTGAACGGCCTGTCGGTGTTCGTCGGTGCGTCGCCGGTCGAGGCCAAGCCCGAGACGCTGCTCGACCTCAAGGCCGGCGTGCAGCACGTGACGGTCGTGCTCGACCGCTCGAAGCGCACGGAAGACCTGCGGGTCGAACTCGACGACGCGCCCGGCTCGCCGGCCCGCGTCGCGGTCGTCGGTGGGAAGTGAGCGGTCGTCGGTAGCCCAGCGCTTCCGCACCGGGCTACGAACGGCGGCCCCTCCGGGCGGAGCAGTGGTGGCGGAAGGGTAGAGGTGGCCGCCCCTCACCCGCCGCGAAGCGCGGCGACCTCTCCCCGTTGGAACGGGGCGAGGTGTTGCCCCTGCGCTTCTCACTAGCCCCGCGACTGGATCGACGCGAAGAGGAAAGCCGGCCGCCCCCACCTCGCCCCGTTCCTACGGGGAGAGGGCGCGACGAGTCTTCGAGTCGCGGGTGAGGGGCACTACCTGACCTCCGTCCCAGACGCGGTCACCATTCCGTCACCGGTTCTCGCTCATGGCGCCACTGTTCGCCGTCCACCTGTCCGACGGCGCGATGTCGGTGCCGTGGGTCGCCGCCGGGTGGCTCGGGCTGGGCCTGCTGCTCGCGCCGGCGCTGTGGCGGCTCCGCGAGGAGGACGTCCCGCGGATCGGCGTGCTCAGCGCCGCGTTCTTCGTCGGGTCGAGCATCCACGTCCCGCTCGCGGTGGTGCCGACGAGCGTTCACCTCATCCTGAACGGGCTCGTGGGCGTGGTCCTCGGCCGCCGCGCGCCGCTCGCGATCACCGTCGGCCTGCTGCTGCAATACCTCCTGCTCGCGCACGGCGGGCTGACGACGCTGGGCCTGAACGCCTGCATCATCACCGTGCCGGCGGTGCTCGCGGGTGCGGCGTACCCGGCCCTGAAGCGCGTCGGGGTGCCGCCGTTCGGCCGCGGGGTCATCCTCGGGGCGGGCGCGGCCGCCGGCGCGGTCGCGCTCAACTTCGTCGCTCTACTTTTTGGTGGGGCGGAGGACTGGTACCTGCTCGCGCGGCTGGTGCTGCTCGCGCACGTCCCGGTCGTCGTCGTCGAGGGGCTGTTGCTGGGCGTGGTCGTCCGGTACGTCGAGAAGGTGAAGCCCGAGATGCTGGCGGCCGGGCGGTGAGCGGGCGGCATGGCGGTTGCACAGTGTGTGGTGCGTTGGTCGCCCCGGCACGAACCCGCAACACTGAGGATGCCATGAGCAAGAAACACCACGGCGGCCCCGGCCCCGTGCCGCCCGCGAACCGGCCGCAGCAATTCGGCGGCGTGCCCCAAGGGGACGACGACGCGGCACAGCCGCACGAGGCCGGGACGAGCGGGGCGGCGGCTCAGGAACAGGACCCGCAGCGCCGGCTCGGGGACTACACCGGTGCCGGCGAGCACTCCATCCAGCAGCCGTCGGCCCTGAACGACGGCACGCACCACAACAAGTAGTCGGAACCCCCTCAGCGAGCGGCCCCGACCCCGGGGCCGCTCGCTCGCGTTTACAGCTACTGCCGGGCCCCGCCCTTCACCTTCGTCTTCACCGCGTACAGGCTGGTCCCGGCGGTGACGAACAGCGTCGCCGCGTCCTTCCCGCCGAAGCACACGTTGGTCGCCCCCTCGGGCACGTCGATGGTCGCGACCTTCTTGCCGTCCGCGGCGAACACGAGCACCGCCCTGCCGCGGGTGAGGTACACGTTCCCCGCGTCGTCGGTGGTCATGCCGTCGGACCCCGACTCGCAGAACGTCTTGCGGTTCTTCAGCGCGCCGCCCGCCTCGACGTCGTACACGTTCGTCTTGTTCGCGCCGATGTCGGCGGCGTACAGCTTCTTCCCGTCGGCCGAGCCGATGACGCCGTTGGGCTGCTTGTAGTCGCCGTCGGCCCGCGCCAGCTTGCCGTCGGGCGACAGGTAGTACACGCCGCGCGCGTCCTGCTCCTGCGCGCCCCGCTTCCAGTACCCCCGCTTGTAGAACGGGTCGGTGAAGTACGCGCCGCCGTCCGGGGCGACCCACACGTCGTTCGGGCCGTTGAGCAACTTCCCGCCGTGGTCCTTCACAACGACGGTCTTCTCCTTCGTCTTCACGTCGATCTTCCAGAGCTGGTTCTGCTCGTCGGCGCACGCCCACAGGAACCCGGCCTTGTCGAAGCACAGCCCGTTCGAGCGGCCGCACGGCTCCATGAAGGTGGTCAGCTTCCCGTCGGTGTCCCACTTCAGGATCTTGTCGTTCGGCTGGTCGGTGAAGTAGACGTTGCCGTCGGCGTCGGGGGCCGGCCCCTCGGTGAACTTGAACCCGCCCGCGAGCTTCTCGACCTTCGCGCCGGGGGCGACGGGGCTCGCCGGGTCCTCTTCCTCGCTGCCGCCCGGCTTCGGCGCGTCGGGCTTGGTGCCGGCGGCGAGGAACCCCTCGGCCCGCATCCACTCCTCGCACCGCTTCGGCCAGGTCTGGTGCGGCTTCTCGCCGGCGCGCATGCCGAACCCGTGGCCGCCGGCCGAGTAGACGTGCAGTTCCGCCGTCACGCCGGCCTGCTTCAGCGCGGCCATCATCTTGAGGCTGCCGTCGAGCGGGCCGTTGTCGTTGTACGCCAGCGCGAAGAAGCACGGCGGGGTGTCCTTCGACACGCGGATCTCGGCGGCGAGCTTGTCCTTGGCGACCTTGTCCACGAGGCCGCCCGGGTAGATGAGCACGGCGAAGTCGGGCCGGCAGCTCTGCTTGTCAGCGTCGTCGGCCGCTTCATACGCCCGCTTGTCGGAGTTGGTCGCGGCCCATGCGGTGAGGTGCCCGCCGGCCGAGAACCCGAGCATCCCGATGCGGTTCGGGTCGATGCCCCACTCCTTCGCTTTCGCGCGCGTGACGCTGAGCGCCCGCTGCGCGTCCTGGAGCGCGCCGACCGGCGGCGCGTCCTTCGCCTGGTCGGGCCGCCGCGGCACCCGGTACTTCACGAGCACGCCGGTGACGCCGACCGACTGGAGCCACTCGCCGACCATCGTGCCCTCGTGCTCCCACGCGAGGACGTTGTACCCGCCGCCCGGGGCGATCACGACCGCCGCGCCGGTGTCCTTGTCCTTCGCCGGCCGGTACACGGTGAGCGTCGGCTTCGAGACGTTCGTGACGGACTTGATCGGCCCGTTCGGCACGGGTTGGGTGAGCTTCTCCTCGGGGACGTTCCCCTTCTCGCCGGGGACGGCCCCGGGCCACAGGTCGAGTGCCGGGGGCGGGTCGGCGGCTCGCGTCAGGGTCGTCGCGGCGAGGAGCAGAGCGAGTGCGGGCAGCGTGCGGGTCATTGGGGCCGGTCGGGTTGTGGGGAGGGGGGGAAAGACCGCGATTGTCGCACCCGGCGGCCGCGGGGTCAAACCGCCCGAGATTTGTTTTAGACATGTTTACCTATTTGACTGATCCGATGGTAGAGTGGCACTCCCGAGGCCTCCCACCGAGAAGTGCGCCCATGCCCCCCCGCCCCCGCCCCGTGCCCCGTCTGCGCCTGGAACCCCTCGGCGACCGCTGCTTGCCGGCCGTCGCCCGACCGGTGCTGTTCGTGCCGGGGCAGCCCGCGTCCCTCCCGATCAGCGTCCTCCAGGCCCCGACGCCCGCGGCGCAGCTCGCCGCGTTCGACGCCTTCATCGGCCAACTCGGGGCCAAGCCGTGGGAGCTGACGTCCGTGTTCGAGGTCGACTCCTCGGTCCTCGGACAGGTCACCTCGCCCACGAACGCCCTCGTCGCCGACCTGGTGACCCTGGGCGGGTACACGCTCTACGAGGACGACGCGACCGCGAACCCCACCCTGTTCGTCGCGACCCAGGACTGGCGAATGCAGGTCGCGCCGTTCGACGGGGTGGACGACGGCACCCTCAGTAACCTGACGGCCCAGGGGATCGCCGACGACGTGTTCGCCACCGACCTGAACGGCGGCAGCGGCGTGTACCGGTACGGCGTCGACTACCTCGGGTACTGGATGATGAAGGCGATGGACGCGTGGGTCGCGGCCGGCGGCGACCCGAGCGTCGGCGTGGACGTGATCTCGCACAGCGAGGGGCACCTCGTCACCCGGGCCTACGTCAGCAGTGCGGCCTACGGGGGCGCGTACACCGGCCCGGGCGGCGCCGGCGCGCTGCCCGCGGTCGCGAACTGGGTGTCCCTCGCGGGGCCGAACGCGGGCGCGTCGGGCATCTACAACCTGCTCCGGAACAACTTCAGCAACCCGCTCGGCAGCGACCCGGCCGGCGGGCTGTACCTGTTCGAAGAGGCCGCGTACCTCCGGGCCACCGACCCGGTCGCCCCGGAGCCGATCTTCGGGCCGGACGGGGGCGTGGCCATCGACCCGCTCGACGTGGCGAGCGGGGCCGTGACCCCCGAGGAGTTCATCCAGCTCTACATCGGCACGCTGCGGGACGAGATGGCGACCTACGACTTCCTCGACGGCGGGAGCGTGAACGCCGACCCGACGGCCCGAAACAGTCTGCTCCTCGACGTCAACGGCGGGGCCGACCCCAACGGCTTCGTCGGGAACCTCACCGTCGGCTTCACCGCGATCGCCGGCACCCGCCTCGCGACGCTGACCACGGCGACGAGCGAGGTCGGCCCCGGCGGCACCGTGCTCGCGCTCGGGTCCGGGTTCGACGAACTGGCCGACGTGGTGCAGATCCTTCTGCTGGGGACGTTCCCGCCGACCGTCGCCGGGCAGGCGTGGGTCCGGGACACCGAGGCCCCCCGGAGCGGGGACGGGACGGTGGCGGCGCTCTCGTCGCTGGACCCCTACGCGGGCGACGCGCGAATCACCGTGCTGCCGCAGGACCGGGCCGACATCGACCACAACGCGACCGTGAGCGACGCGTACATCCACAAGGTGATCCTGAGCATCCTCCAGCCCGGGCTGCCCGTGCCCCCGCCGCCCGGCGCGCGGGTGCTCGCCGCCGCGTTCTCCGGGGCCGCCCCGGACACGTTCGACGCGGTGCGGCTGACGTTCAACCAGGACGTCGACGCGGCGAGCTTCGGCACCGGCGGCGCCACGGTGACCGGGCCGGGCGGCGCGGTCGCCGTGACCGGCGTCGTGCCCGTCGCGGGGACCGCGGACCAGTTCGACGTGACGTTCGCACCGCAGTCGGCCCCGGGCACCTACACGGTCACCGTCGGCCCCGGCGTGCTGACCCCGGCCGGCCAACTGATGGACCAGAACGGGAACGCGGTCAACGGCGAGGCGGGGACCGCACCGGGCGGCGACCGGTTCACGGGGTCGGGTGCCATCTCGGTGCAGCCCACGGCGGTCTTCGCCGTCGGCGGGGCGGACGGCTCGGTCCGCATCCTGAACGGCAACGGCGGGGCCGTGCTCGTCCCGGCCTTTCGCCCGCTCGACCTGCCGGGCGGGCCGAGGTACACGGGGCTGGTCAACGTCGCCCTCGGCGACCTGAACGGGGACCGGGTCCTGGACCTGTTCGTCGCCGCGGCCCAGCCGGTCGGGGCGCAGGGGCTGGCCCCGAGCCGCGCCGGCAAGGTGTTCGTGTACGACGGGGCCGCCCTGCTCGCCGGCGCGGCCCCGGTGGTGCTCCACGTGTTCACCCCGTTCGCGGCGACCGCCGGCCCGGCCGGGGCGACCGGCCGGTACGCCAACGGGCTGAACATCGCGACCGGCGACGTGGACGGCGACGGGCGCGTCGATCTGATCGCCGGCACCCGCGGGGGCACCGCCGCCGCGGGCCGGGTCGAGTTCGGGCGGGTCGCGGTCGTCCTGGCCGGGACGGACGCGGACGGGAGCGACGACAGCAACATCGGGTCCACGCTCACCCCGTTCGGGGCGGCCTACGCGAAGGGCGTGGTGGTCGCGGCCGGCGACCTCGACGGGGACGGCGCGGCCGAGGTCGCGGTGACCCGCGGCGGCCCGGTCGCGCCGGCGAACCCGAACAAGAGCCTCAAGCTGAAGGCGTTCCGGTTCACCGGGCAGGACCTGGAGGAACTGGACCTCAACGGCCCCGCGGCCGGCTCGCTCGCGCCGTTCCCGGCGGTCGAGCGGGACGCCCGGGTCGCGTTCGCCGACCCCGACGGCGACGGCTCGCACCTGCTGGTGTTCTCCGCCCTCGACCGCACGGACCCGTCCGGCACCCGGGTGCGGGTCGCGGCCTTCACCGTCGACGCGGTCACCGGTGCGGCGACCGCGGCGGGCGGCGGGACCGGGCCGAGCGGCAGCTACACCCTGGGCACCGGGGTCCTGGACCACGCGACCGCACGGGTCGATCTCACCGGGGCGGGGCGGAGCGACTTGGCCGTGGTCACCCGGTCGGCGGCCCCCGGCCTCGTGTACCTCGACCCGCTGACCGGGGCCGTCCTGCCGGGCGGGTTCGGCTTCGCCGTCCTCGCCGGGGGCGTGGCGCTGGCGGGGGCGTGACCGGCAAGCGAGCGGGGCCGCGCTCGTCGCACGGACGAGCGCGGCCCCGTGGTCACATCACCGCTTCGGTCACTTGATCCGCAGCGTGACCGTTTCCTTTTCCTTGAGCACGCTCTTCGTCATCGCCGCGCCGGACTCGAGCAACTGGTACGAGAACTCACCGGCGGTCACGTCCACGTCGAGCGTCCTCGACGGGGCAACGCGGTGCGACGTGCCGTTGATGACGATCGAGATCTGCACCGGGTACTCGTTGACGACGCGGATCGTGCCCTTGCCGGCCTTCGCGTCCACGATCGGGTTCGCCGGAGCGACCGGGGCGGCCGGCCGCAGCGTCTTGTACTCGTCGAGCCGCTTCTCGACGGCCGCGAGGCGGTCCTTCAGTTCCCGCATCTGCGCGACGAGCCCCGGGTCGGACGGGAGCGGGAACCCCTTCTCGTCCCGCTTGCCGTTGAGCAACTCGGTCAGCTTGGTGAGCTGGTCCTGGATGGTCGCGAGCTTCCGGTTCGAGTCGTCGAGCTTGGCCTTCAGCTCGGCGCTGTCGGCGGCGTCCTCGGCCCGGACCTTGGCGACCGGAACGGTCGGGGTCGGGACGACCGGTGCGGACACGGGTGCGGCGGCCCGGACCGGGGCGGTCGGCGGCGTCAGCAGCATCCCGCCGATGACGGCGGCCGCCGCGGAGCGGCTCAGGGGAATCATGGTGTGGTCTCCGGGTGTCGGCACGAGCATGTTGGTCGGGGTCGGCAGCGGAACCGGCGGCTTCTCCGCGGAGCGGAGCGGCGGCTCGGGGACCACCGGCCGGCTCACGGTCGTGCCGGGGGTCGCGTCGGGCTTGCCCGCGGTCGGCACGGCCGGGAGCGCGGGCGTCTTCACGGGCTCGGCGGTCGGGAAGGCCGGCACGGTCGGCGCGACCGGCACAGACCCCCCGCTCGCCTTATCCGTTTTGACGTTAATCCCTCCGTTGCCCGTCGGCAAGCCGGAATCGGGCTTTGTCGCCGGTGCCGGGAGTGCCGGTTCGGCAACCCGTGGCGCCGGGGCGGGTGGGGTAAACTGCGCCGGCGCGGGCGGGGTAAGCTGGGTGGGTGCGGGGAGCGCCGGCCCGAAGTCGGGCACGCTCGGCAGCAGCGGAGTCGCGCTGGGCTTCACGGGCGGCGTCAGCGACGCGGGCGGCTCGATTGGAGCGCTCACCTTCGGCGGCGCGGGCACCGCCGGCTTCACCACCTCCGGGGCCGGAAGCGCCGGCGGTGCGGGCGGCGGAACCTTCACGGCGTCCGCGTTTGGGAGCGACGGCAGCGCCGGCAGCGCAGGAACCGCGGGCACGGCTGGGGCCGCCGGTGTGGGCAGCGGCGGGACGCTCGCGGGCGGGAACGGCGCGGGCGCGCCGACCGGTACGACGGGCGAGACCGGCTTCACCTCGGGCACCGCCGGCAGCGCCGGGGCCGCCGGCAGCGGCAGGTCCGCCGGCGGAAGCAGGTCCGCGGGCGGGAGCAGGTCCGTCGGCGGCGCGGGGACCGCGACCGGCTTCACCGGAGCGGCCGGGGCCGCGGCGGCCGGAACGACGCTCGTGTCGCGGGGCCGCTCGAACGGCTCGGGCGGGACCGGCCGCGGGGCCGCCAGCGGCGGCTCGGCGGCGAGCGCCGCCGGCGGGGTGTTCTGGTCGGCGTGGACGGGGCGGACGAGCCCGACCCACGCCCCGGCCGCGGTGCCCCCGCCGCCGATCACGGCCGCCACCGCTCGCATCCACCACCTGCGTCGTGCCTCGCTCATCGGGCGTCCCCCCCTCTGTGCAGAGGCCTCCGGCCACAGAGGGCAGGGGACGGACCGCGGGCGCGGGCCCCGTTCGGGGGCCGCCGCCCGGCGATCGCCGCTCTGCTCCGTGGCCCGTCCTCTGGCGCCTGTCCCCTGGATTGTGGCCCCGTACCCGCCCCGGAGGGTCAGGTCTCCTCGTACTGCGCGATGCGGTTGACCGGGCCGATGACGCCGAACCCGTCGAACGGGTCGTACGGCGGGGCCTTCAGCTCCATGTGGTAGGCGTCCTCGCCGCTGTCCTCGTAGTAGTTGGACAGGGTGCGGGTCGCCTTGAACCCGTGCGCCCGGA
Source organism: Gemmata sp. (assembly GCF_051859125.1). Classification (NCBI taxonomy): domain Bacteria; kingdom Pseudomonadati; phylum Planctomycetota; class Planctomycetia; order Gemmatales; family Gemmataceae; genus Gemmata; species Gemmata sp. The sequence goes on along the minus strand of NZ_JBHYGG010000289.1, from coordinate 9,166 downwards.
AGAACATCTGGGCCGCCAGGTTCCGCTCCCGCACGGCGAGGGTGATCTTGAGCCGCCGGTGCGACGTCATCTTGTACACGAGCTTGCTCACCATCAGGCTCCCGAGCCCGGTGCGGCGGACGCTCGGGTGGATTGCGAAGTTCATCAGGTGCAGCCGCGTGCGGTGCAACTCGTAGATCATGAACCCGCCGATCCGGTCGCTCAGCTCGACAACCATGCCGATGCAGTTCCGCTGGCGGAGGCACCGGAGGAAGTCGTCTTCCGTCCAGGCGTACTCGAAGCTCGCGCGCTCCGCCCGCATCACGTCCGGCATGTCCCGGCGGATCATCCACCGGATGTGGATCGAGTTGCCGGTCGCCGCCACCTTTTCCTTCTGCCGCGTTCGTCCTGCGCCCATGAAACGGACTCCTTCCCCCGGCCCCCGCGTGCGCGTCAGCCGCCGCGGGGGACCAAGAAGCCGCCGGAATGTACCAACGCCCCCCAACCGTTCAACCCCACCCCCGCGCCGTGCCCCCGCACGCCGTGGAGGTTCCCAACTTTGCTCGGTCGAAATCGATCGCCTCACGCGGGCCGCCACGGAGGGCGGTTCCTACACACAAGAGGCGAGCGATCTGGTAGGGGCCGCCCTCCGTGGCGGCCCGCCAACCACCTGCTGCGGATCCCGCAGGTTCCCACGGTGCAACCCAGCTTCGTGCTTCACGTCCAACCCTACTCCGCACTCCGCGATCCGAACCCCGCACCCCCGGTCACGGCTTCACGAACCGGGTGTTCTCTTCCTTCACCACCGGCGTGCGGACCTGGTCGCACGTCAGTTGCACGCGGAACCGGGTGTCACCCGGGGCCGCCCCGCGGAGCTTGAGCTTGTACACCGCCTCGCCCTTGACCCCGAGGTTCGGGATCGGGTCGAAGATCAGCGCCTGGCCCTGGCCCTTCACCTGCGTCGGGCCGCTCGACCCGGTGAACGTGCAGCCCTCGGGCAGCCCGGCGACGAGTTGCACGTTCGTGCACGCCCCGGTCCCCTGGTTCACCACGCGGACCTCGTACACCACTTCCTTGCCGACCTCGACCGGGTCGTCGAGGTCGAGCACCTCGAACCGCACGGCCGCGATGCCCTCCGCCTTCACGGCGGTCTCGGCCTTGGCCTCCAGCACCCGGCCCGCGGGCTTCGCGACCCCGCCGGCCGGCGCGATCCCCTGTGCGGGCTGCTCCGGGACCGCCTGGGCGACCGTGCGGAGCGCCCCGTCGGCCTCGGCCGTGGCCCGGAGCTTCACGGTGAGCGCCTTCGACCCGCCGGGGGCCAGGCCCGCGAGCTTCCACACCACGGCGCGGTTGGTCGCGTTGAACGCCCCGCCCTCGCTGGCCTGCACGAACTCGAACCCCTCGGGCACGGCCGCGTACACCCCGACCGGGTCGGTCGCCGCGGTCCCCGGGTTCGCGAGGGTGATCTCGTACACCGGCTCGGCCCGCACGAGGCACTTGGCCGGCCCGGTCTGCGTGACGTGGAGTTGCGGTTCGAGCACGTTCACCGACGCCTTGCCGGTCGCGTCCTGGCTCCCCTGCGCGGCCACGACCACCTGGCACCACTGCGGGCCGGCCTTCGCGGCCGCCACCTTCAGCGGGATCGTCCGCGTCTCGCCCGGCGGCAGGGCCGGCATGTCCTTGATTTCGAGCTTCGCCCCGGCCGGGTGTGCGAGCCCGTCGGAGAGGAACGCCTGGAGCGTCATCCCGAGGGCCGGCCCGGTGCCGGTGTTGGTGATCTTGATCTGGAACGTCGGCTCCTCGCCGGCCTTGGCGACCTCCGCTCCGGTGACGACGACCCCGATCCGCGGGCGGGTGACCTTCGTTCGGGCCTCGACCGCCGCGACGTAGCTGACCACGGCCCGGCTCCGCAACTCGCCCTCGTCGCCGGGCTTCACCCGCACGACGATCCGCTTCTCGGCCCCGGCCTCGAGGGTGCCGACGGCCCACGCGAGGCGGTCGGCGTTCAGTTCGGCCTGCGGCTCGCTCCCGAGGTACTTCGCACCGGCGGGCACCTCGTCCTCCACGCGGACCCCCGTGACCGCGGTGGTTCCGGCGTTCTTGACGATCAGTTCGTAGCGGAACTCGCCGCCGAACACGATCGACTCGGGGCTCACTGCTTCGAGCGTGACCGTCTGCGTGACCTTCGCCGCGACGCCCGACTGCGTGGGCTGTGCCACTGGAGCCGGGGTGACCGGCGTCAAGGCCGGCGGGGTGATCGTCGCCGGGGCCGGTGTGATCGTGGTCGGCGTGATCGTGGTCGGCGTCACCGGCACAATGGGCCGGGCGTTCGAGGTCGTCTCCGGCTCGGCCACCGGCACCGGCGGCAGCGCTTGCGGCAGCGGCGGGAGCTCCGGCGGTTGCGCGACCGGGACCGTGGGCGCGTTCAGACCCGGCGCGGTCGGCACGGGCGGCAGCGCGACCGGCGGCGTGAGGTCGGGCGGCGCGAGCGACGGTGCGGGCGGCGCGATGTTCGGCGTCGGCAGTTGCGGCACCACGCCGGGCGGCGCGTTCTGGAGGTCGAGGTTGGCGGGCGGCAGGTCGAACGCGGACGCGGGGCGGACCCCGTCGGCCCCGGCGACGACGGCCGTGCTCATCCGCGGGCGACCACCGACGCCGCCGGCCTGCTGGACCCCGCCCGCGTGCTGCACGGCCCCGGACCGGTCCTGCGGCTGCTGCATGGCGTTCGCGGGCCGGTTCGGGGTGCCGTACTGCACCTGGACGTTCCCGACCTGGGTCGGCGGCGCGCCGCGGTCGGCCGCGGGCCGCACGGGCGTCGCCGGGATCGGGCGGGTCGCGGGCGGGGTCTGGGCGGCGACCGTTTGGAGCACGGCCAAACCCGCCACGACCCCCGCCACGCCGAGCAGGATCTTCTTTCGCACGGCACTTCCCCCCACTGCGCTTGAACAGTCCGCCCCCACCGCCCCGCCCGCGTACTTCCCCCGTCACGCGGGCGGCGGGTACTTGATCGCGTTCTTCTTCAACTTCGCCTCGACCGCGTCGCTCAGGTCGATCCCGGTGTGCTCGCTGAGCAGGAACACGATGTTCGCCACGTCCGCGAGTTCGTCGGCGATGGCCTCCCGGAGCGCCGGGTCGGCCGGGGCCGCCGCGGACTCGTCGGGCGTCATCCACCGGAACACGTCGCACAGCTCCCCGACCTCGCTGGCCAGCGCCATGACGAGGTTCTTGGGCGTGTGGTACGGGTCCCAGTGCCGCGCCGCGGCGAACCGCCGGATGGCGGCCTTGAGCGCCGCCACGGGCGTGGTCGCGTCGGGCATCGTGTTCGGTCCGGTTGGTAGCGGTGCCCCGGCCCGGCGACCGGTCGTTTCCCCCGTCGGCCGCCGCTCCAGAGAGGAGGGGGTATAACCTGCGGTGCGGGCGTGTCAACAGGACGTGTGGTGAGAAACGAGCCGGGACGTGTAACGAGCGCGGTCACGGAGCGGGCGGAGCTACGGCGGGAGCTGCCGGAGGGAGGAGCAGTGTCAAGAACTTGGCAAGGCGCTGGTACGCGGTCCTGGGGTCGATCTTCCGTTGCGTACTGCCCCGTCGCCCGTGTGACAGCCAATTCCGATACCGTCGGACCTGGCGGACTTGTTCTGCGAGGTCGGCGTGGCCGCCTTTGGAGTACGAACTCAGGATTTCGGCGAACGATCGATGTTCTGCTGCCTCGACGGCAGAACGCGCTGCGGCTTTCAACACTGGGTGGGTGAGGCCGAGGGACGCGTCGCGGACTTGATCGGCGACAATGGTGCGAACGACACCCTCGAAGACCGAGAAGAGTTCAACCACCGCGAGGTCGTCGAGGCGGGATTCGGCGACCTCCGCGTTGCCGACGACCTCCTTAGCCTGCAACTTGCCGATGAGGTTGTCCCGGCCCATCTGCACCTCCCCTTCCCAGGGGAGATCCTGCCAGTAGTCGGTGCCCAGTCTCCGCAGCCTACGGAGACTGGCACGCGTGGCGAGGTACCACTGCCACGCTGCTTCCAAGCATTGGTGCGGTGTCATTGCAGAACCTGTAGCACGGCCGCTTCGAACCGGTCACGGTCAAGAGCATCAACGGTGTTGTCGAGCGGGTTCATGTTCCAGGCGTTGACGTTTCGGATGAACCATTCGTCACCGCCCTCTCCCTTCCACCGGAAGAGGTAGTATTCCGCCGTGCTCCGATCGCGAATCTCAACGATCCCATCAGCCCGGCGAGGTCCCCGGCCCGGCGGTGCAATGACTGCGGAAACGAACCGGGCCTTGGGGACGATCATGGCCGTGCGGTTACCAAACGCTCCTCCGAGGGTGATCCACATCACGTGGACATCGTAGTTGCCGAGCCGTGGCTCGCTGATGAACTCAGTCGTTGTGGAGCGGTTACTTCCCAGGATCCCGAGACCACCGTCTGCCGCGGCGACCCACGCTTCTAGCTGATCGAACAGTTTCGCGACCGAGCCCAACCACTCGTCGAGCAGTTCTTTCCGCTTGGCCCCTTCGGCTCGCAGTTGGTCGACTTCCTTCCGCACGTATTCCGCTAGCACGCCCATGCTCGGTCCTCCCTCGGTGCCGGTATTTTACTTCCCCTCGCGGACGTTGAACTCGAGCTTCCACTTCTGCTTCGCGTCGCGGGTCATGAGCCACAGTTCCAGTTGGCCCACGGGGGTCACCTTCGTGTGCAGGTGGACCGGGACGACGCCGGTGGTGCCGCCCTTCGCCTCCAGCGTCGTCCGCACCGGCGAGAGTTCGTCGATCTGGCCGTCCCAGTCCTCGACCACGGTGCCGGCGGCGTCCTCGCGGCGGACCGTCGAGCCCAGGAACCGGAACTCGGCCTCGGTGCCGGTCCGCACCCCGACCTCGTACCCGGGAATGTCGGTCTCGGTGCCCTCTTCCATCCCGAACGGCGCGACGCACAGCGCCTTCACCGGCGGCGCGAACCCGGGCACCGCCGGCATGTTCGTCGCCACGCCGATGTAGTACGCCCGTGCCGTGCCGCCGCGGATGCGGACGCCCCTGCCGCGCTTCACCAGCCCGTAGTACGCCGCGCCGCGGGCCACCGCGAGGTCGAGGTCGGCCCCGGAGAGTTCGCGGGCCGCGTCGGCCTTCACCCCCTTCGCCCACGACCCGAGTACGCCCAGGAACCGGTTCCGGAGCACGTCGGCCTTGAACACGCCGCCGTTGAACAGCACCGCCGCCGGCAGCGCCGACGCCTCGGCCGCCCCCTTCTTCTTCTTGCCCCCGGCCGCGGGCTCGCGGGTCGCTAGCGCCTCGGCCTGGCGCTGGAGGAACTGCGCCAGGTGCCTCGTGATCCCCGCGTCGGCCACGTACGGCAGCCCGAGTTCCTGTAACCCGGCCGCGGCGGCCTTCGAGGGCTCGGTGTCCCGCGGGCAGTCCGGGAAGAAGCCGTCCACGAGTACCTTCTCGACGTCGGCCCGCGACAGGTCGTACTTGATGGTCCCGCCGACGAGCGACCGGCCCTTGCCCAGCACCGTGACCGGGGCCGTCGCCAGCTTCGCGTCGGCGAGCAGTTGCTCCTTCGCGTTGCGGCAGGCGTAGGTGAGCTGCGTCATCTGGTTGCCGTCGAGCTTCGTGCCGTTCTTGGCGAGGATCTGGGCGACGTAGTACGCCAGCGTCAGGTCCATGTTGTCGCCGCCGAGGAGCAGGTGGTCGCCGACCGCGAGCCGCGTGAGCGACAGGTTGCCGCCGTCCTCGCCGACCTCGATCAACGTGAAGTCGGTGGTGCCGCCGCCGACGTCGGAGACGAGCACGAGGTCGCCGACGTTCACCTGCTTCCGCCAGTCGTCGCCGCACCGGTCGAGCCAGGCGTAGAACGCGGCCTGCGGCTCTTCGAGCAGCGTGAGGTGCTCGAACCCGGCGGTGCGGGCCGCCTCGATGGTCAGGTCGCGGGCCGCGGCGTCGAACGACGCCGGCACCGTCAGCACGATCTCCTGCGCTTCGAGCCGGTTGGCCTCGACGTCCTTGGCGACGGTGAAGTTCCACGCCTCGGCCAGGTGCTTCATGTACCGCACGCTCGCCTCGACGGGCGACACCTTGCGGCCGCTGTCCGGGGCCTTCTGCGGGAGGATCGCGGCCTTGCGGTCCACCCCGGGGTGGCACAGCCACGACTTCCCCGACGCGACGAGCCGCGTGGGCACCTGCGAGCCGAACGCGCGGGCGAACTCGCCGACCGCGTAGTCCCGCTTGGGGTCCCACGGGAGCTTGAGCGCGCCGGCGGGCTGCTCGCCCTCGCCGGGGAGGTACAGGAACGACGGGAGGAGCGGTCGCTCCTCGACCGCGCCCTGCCCGACCACCTGCGGAATTGCGAACGGCGTGACGGCCGGGTCCTTGCCGGCCCCGGTGTCCACGAACGCGAGGGCCGAATTGGTCGTGCCCAGGTCGATGCCGACGACGAAGCGTGAGGCCATGTGCGACTCCGTAACGGTGCGTGGGTGCAGCGCGGTTGCTCCAATTCTACCGCACGGACGGAACTTGATAGCCGCCGAGTGGTTCGGAACATACGCTGGCGATCATCTGACGCCCGCACCACCCGACCCCGCGGTCCCGCACCATGAGTTCCGCCGCCATTAGCCCCGGTACCGCCGCGCTGCCGCTGGGCCGCCTCGCCGCCGTCGGGGCGATCGTGTTCGCCGCGAACGCCGCGCTGCTCGTACTGCAACTCGTCGCCAGTCGGCTCCTCTCCCCGTTCATCGGCTCCAGCCTCGAAACGTGGACGAGCGTGATCGGCGTGTTCCTCGTCGGCATCGCACTGGGGAACGCGCTCGGGGGCCGCCTCGCGGACCGGTTCCCGACCCCGCGGACGCTCGCGACGCTCCTGCTGGTCGGGGCGCTGGCGGCGCTGTGGATGGTCGTGTTCCCGGCGGTCCTCGCTTCAACCGAGGCGCACAAGGCGATCCCGCTCGGGCCGCGGATCCCGCTTCTGGCGCTGGTGCTGTGCCTGCCGGCGGGGTTCGTGCTGAGCCTGCTCACCCCGCTCTCCATCAAACTCGGCCTGCAAGACGTGTCGAAGGCCGGTCGCGTCGCCGGGCTGATCTTCGCGCTGAGCACCCTCGGGTGCCTGCTCGGGAACTACCTCACCGGGTTCTACCTGATGAGGACGTTCACCATCAACGAACTCGTCTACATCGCGGCCGGGTGCCTGGCGGTTCTCGGCGTGGCGACGCAGGTTATGGTTCGCACGGGCGAGCCGGGAGCGTCAGCGACCGGAGGTTCCGAAACAACTTCGGTCGCTGACGCTCCCGGCTCGCCAATCGCTGGCGCTCCCGGCTCGCCTCAGACCAACCCGTACGCCTTTTCCGACATCCGGTTCGCGTACCTCGTCGTCTTCCTCGCGAGCTTCTGCGGGATGACGCTCGAACTCACCGCGGCGCGGGTGCTGGCGCAGTTCCTCGGCGTGTCGCTGTTCACCTGGACCGGGATCATCGGCGTGATGCTCGCAGGCACGGCGCTCGGGAACTTAGCCGGCGGCTGGCTCGCCGACCGGGTGAACCGCCCCGGGTCACCGGACACGCCGCGGTGGACCCTCGCCACCGTCTTCATCCTCGGCGGCGCGTTCACCGCCATCCTCATAATCACCATCCAAATCATCGAGCAGCGGGGGATGTTCGTCGACCTCGGCCCGATCGCCCAGGTGCTCGCGTGGAGCTTCACCCTGTTCTTCGCGCCGATGTTCCTACTCGGCACGGTGTCCCCGCAGGTGATCCGGCTCGCGGTTCCCGACGTCGCACACGTCGGCCGGGTCGCGGGCCGCGTGTACGCCTGGAGCACGACCGGGGCCATCGTCGGCACGTTCGCCGCCGGGTACGTCCTGCTCTCGACGCTCGGCATGTACAAGACGCTGCTGGCCGTGTCGTGCGTCCTCGTGATGACGAGCCTGCTCGCCGCCCGCGTGTGGGACAACAACACGCTCCTGTACCTGTTCAGCATCGTCCTCGGCGGCGTGGTCGGCGGGTTCATCCTGAACGTGCGGGCCGGCGGCCGCAGCGACGACTTGGTGAACATGACCGAGACGAACTACTACACGATCCAGGTGAGCTGGGTGCGAGTGGAGTCGCGCGACCGCGAGGGGCGGCCGCTCAAGGACCCGCAGGGCCGGCAGTTGTACGAGCGGAGCGGCCGGCTCCAACTCCTGCTCGACCACCTGGTTCACTCCACCGTGGACCCGGAAAACCCGGACTACTTGCACTACCCGCACGAGTACGTTCAGCTCGAGGTGCTCCGCGGGGCGCGGGCGCTGTACCCGAACCCGCGCGTGCTGGTCATCGGCGGCGGCGGGTACACGTTCCCGCGGTGCGCAATGGAGGCGCTCCCCGAGACCCGGATGGACGTGGTCGAGATCGACCCGGGCGTCACAAAGGTGGCCCGCAACCACCTCGGCCTGCGCGACTACGACGGCATGACCGTCACCCACATGGACGGCCGGCAGTTCGTCTCCGAGAGGGTCGCGCCCGGCACCTACGACCTCGTCATTCAGGACGCGGTGAACGACCTGTCGGTCCCGTCGCACCTGCTCACCAAGGAGTACAACGACGCGGTGAAGCGGGCGCTGAAGCCCAACGGCGTGTACCTGCTCACGGTCATCGACGTGATCGAGTACGGCAAGCTGTGGAAGGCCGCGGTCCACACGCTCCAGCAGACCTACCCGCCCGGGAACGTGAGCCTGCTGATGCCGGGCGAGCCGAACGCCGCGGACATCTCGGGCCGCCGCGTGTGGGTGATCTACGCCTCGAACGCGCCGGTCGACGTCGAGTTCCTGCGGTTCGCGACGCGGCACCAAATGATCCGCCTGGAGCCGCTGGCGCAGCTCGCCGCGACGCTGGGCGGGGGCTCGGGGTTCGCGGTCCTCGGCGGCGCGGAGCACGCGCTCGCGGCCCTCGCGGCGGCCCCGCGGGTGGCCGACCACGCGGTCCCGTTCCGCACCGTCCACGTCCCGCACGCGATCATCAAGCCGTACCTCGACGCCGAGCGGCCGGTGATCCTGACCGACCAGTTCGCCCCGACCGACAACCTCATGGCCGACGTGTTCCGGCACCGCCGCGAGAAGGCCACCGAGTGACAGCCGCGGGCCAAAGGCTTCGCCCTCCTGGTCCGAGCCCGAGCGCCGAGCGAGGGGTGTGCTGAAACCCTCGCTCGGCGCTCGGGCTCGGACCCG